>NZ_JABAFQ010000011.1 GCF_012843705.1 Fusobacterium sp. FSA-380-WT-3A
TATATGTAGTAGAAAATGGAAAATTATATGGAGTAATAAGAAGATACGATATAATAAAAAAAGTACTACATATTTAATTTATACTTAATTTATATTGGAGGTAGAATGTTTTACTTAATTAGTGGAATGTTAATTTTTATATTAACATTTTATTTGATAATCACAGAAAAAGTTCCTAGTGCTTGGGCTACTATGTTAGGTGGACTAGTAATGTCATTAATAGGAATTTTAAATGAAGAGGAAGCTTTAAAAGCTGTTTATGAAAGATTAGAAATATTATTGTTATTAATAGGAATGATGATGATGGTATATATTATTTCAGAAACAGGAGTTTTTCAATGGTTTGCAATAAAAGTGGCTCAATTTACAAAAGGGGAGCCTTTTAGGTTGATAGTTATGTTATCAATAATAACAGCTCTATGTTCAGCATTTTTAGATAATGTAACAACAATTTTATTGATGTGTCCTATATCAATATTACTAGCTAACGAATTGAGAATAGACCCTTTTCCTTTTGTTATGACAGAGATAATGTCAGCTAATATAGGAGGATTATCAACTCTTATAGGGGATCCTACACAATTAATTATAGGCTCAGAAGGAGGACTAGGATTTAATGAATTTTTATTAAATACAGCTCCTATGGCTATTATTTCAATGATTATTTTACTAGGAAATGTTTATTTCTTTTATTTCAGAAAAGTGCATATATCAAGAGATTTAAAAGTAAGAATAATGGAAATGGATTCTAGTCGTTCTTTGAAAGATAAGAAAGTTTTAAAAATTTCAATGATAATATTTTTATTAGTTTTAGTTGGATTTGTATTAAATAATTTTATTAATAAAGGATTAGCAATAATTTCATTATCAGGAGCAATATTTTTGGTTGTTTTAACTAAAAAAGAACCAAAAGAGATATTAGAAAATGTAGAGTGGGAAACCTTGTTTTTCTTTATTGGGCTTTTTATGATGATAACAGGAGTTGAAAATTTACATATAATTGATTTTATTGGAAATAAACTTATCAAATTAACAGAAGGAAGTTTTAGTTTAGCCCTTATATCAATAACTTGGATTTCAGGATTTTTTACATCTATAATAGGAAATGTAGCTAATGCTGCTACTATTTCAAAAATAGTAAATGTAATGTTACCAGCTTTTCAAGATGAAACAAATATAAAAGGATTATGGTGGGCACTATCTTTTGGTTCTTGTTTAGGAGGGAATATGACAATGTTAGCTTCAGCTACTAATGTTGTAGCTGTAACAGCTTCTAAGAAAGCTGGTTGTAAAATAGATTTTGTAAAATTTTTAAAATTTGGAGCATCAATCTCTATTCAAACTTTAATAGTAGCAACAATATATTTGTTGGTAAGGTATAATTAGGAGGAAATTAATGAAAATAGAGGAGAATCTGACGAGTGAAATATTAAGAAGAACTTCAAGAAGGAAATTTACAGATGAAGAGATTACTGTTGAAGAAGAGGTAAAAATAGTAGAAGTACTGGATGAAATTAATGAGGAAAGAGGACTTAATTTTAAAGTAATTGTAAATGATGGTGATGAGATATTTGATGGTTTTGCTTCATATGGATTAATTAGAGGATGTAATTCTTATATAGCTCTTATAGGAGATTCTAAAGAAAAAAAGATAGCTGAGAAAATAGGTTTTTATGGAGAATATTTAGTTTTAAAACTTGTACAAATGGGATTTGGAACTTGTTGGGTTGGAGCCACTTATGACCATAATGAAATAAAAGAGGATATTAATTTAGATTATAGTGAAAGAATTTATTGTTTAATAGCCTTTGGAAAAACTATTTCAGATAAAAAAAATGGATTTGAAAAATTGGTTTCTTTGATAGGAAAAAAGAGAAAAGGTATTTATGAAATTTTTCCAAATATAAAAAAATTAGATAAAGAATCAGAAAAATGGGTAATGAAAGGAATTGAATTTGTTAGAAAAGCCCCTTCTGCCAGAAATAAACAACCTTGGACTTTTGATATTATAGAGAATGGAATTATTACAATTTCAGCTGAAGAAAATTTTGGATATGAAAAAATAGATATGGGTATAGCAATGCTTCATTTTCAACAAGGAGCTCAACTTTGTGGGTGTAAAGGTGAGTGGAGAAGAAGAAATGGAATATGGAGATTTTTGGTGGAGGAAAAAGATGAGAATACACAGATTTAAAGAGATAAACTCAACAAATACTTTTTTAAAAGAGTTACCAGAAAAAGATGAATATGAAGTAGCAATAGCTAGTACTCAAAATTCAGGAAGAGGGAGAAGAGGAAATTATTGGGCTTCAGAAGAAGGAGGAGCCTATTTTAGTTTTGTTTTAAAAGAAAAATCTGATATAGATATTTCTCAATACATGAAACTTCCATTGGTTGTAGGATATTCTCTTTTAAGAACTTTTGAAATATTAGAAAAAGATTTGGATTTTAAATTTAAATGGACAAATGATATTTATATAAATAATAAAAAAATAAGTGGTATTTTAGTTGAAAAAAATAGAGAAGATTTTATTATTGGTATAGGAATAAACTTAAATAATAAAATAACAGGAGAAGTAGCTTCTAGAGGATGTTCTTTAAGTGATATAACTAAAAAACAATATGATATTGAAGAGGTTATTTTTAAAGTAATAGAAGATTTTAAGGAAAATATTAACTATTATTTAAGTGGTAATTGGAATGAAATTTTAAATTATCTAAATACTAAAAATTATCTCTTGGATAAGCATATAAAAATAGATTTAAGAAATGGAAATCAAAAGAATGGAATTGCTAAAGAGATAGATAATAGTGGTGAAATGATAATAGAGATTAATGGAAAAAGAGAGAAATTTTCTATAGGAGAAATACATATATCTAAATAAAGAATATATAAAAACAATACAATAAATATATTTTTTATATTTTACTTTATATTAAAATTTTGGTAAACTTATCACAAATAAAAATGAAAGGAAAAATTTAAAAATGACATTAATGCAAAATACTATAATAATAAGCATAATATCAATAATAATTATTAGTATAATAATTAAGAATAATCCATTGGATTTACTTAAAACTACTAATAATATTTTTGTGCTACCAAAGAAATTATGCTTAAGTAGGTTTGCATAGTTTGTATTGATAGAATAAAAATAGTTTAGAAGTGATTAAGAGATTCAATGGAAATACATTGAATCTCTTTTTTTATACAAATTTTAATGAGGAATGCTTATGGACAGAAAAGAGATATTAAGTTTTAAAGATATAACTTTTATAAGAGAGGGAAGAAAAATACTTACAGGAATAGATTGGGTTATAAAAGAGAATGAGATGTGGGTATTATTAGGACTTAATGGAACAGGAAAATCAACACTTCTTAGTATGATACCAGCTTATACTTTTCCAACAAAAGGAGATTTCTGGGTATTTGGAAATAAGTTTGGAAATTATGCTTGGCCTAAAATAAGAAAAAAATTAGGTTTTGTAAGTTCAAATTTAAAGATATTTTCAGGAACATTAAATAATCAAACAGTTGAAAAAGTAATATTATCAGGAAAATATAATACCATTGGAATATATGATGAAATAAATGAAAATGATATAGAAAAAGGAAAAGAATTATTAAGAGATTTTAATTTAGAACATTTAAAAAATAAAAAATATGAAGTTTTATCACAAGGAGAACAAAGAAAAGTTTTATTATCAAGAGCTTTTATGGCAAATCCAGAATTGTTAATTTTAGATGAACCTTGCTCAGGGTTAGATTTAAAATCAAGAGAATATTATTTAAAAACTCTTGGAAAAACAATAAAAGAAAAAAGAGTTCCCCTTATATATGTAACTCATCAAATAGATGAGATTATACCAGAAATAACTCATGTGGCTATTTTAGGAAATGATGGAAAAATGTTAGTTACAGGAAAAAAAGAAGAAGTATTAACGGAAGAAAATTTATTTAGATTATATGGAATCAAAGTAAAGATTTTATGGGAAGAAAATAGACCTTGGTTAATAGTAAAAAATTAAAATAATAAAAATAAAAAATTTAGGAGGAATAAAGATGGCAGGAAATATTTTAGGAACAACAGTATATTATGATGTGGATTGTAATTTAGATAAATTGGTAGGAAAAAAAATAACAGTAGTTGGATATGGGTCACAAGGACATGCCCACTCATTAAATTTAAAAGAGAATGGAATGGATGTTACAATCGGTTTAAGAAAAGGTTCGAAATCTTGGGCAGTAGCTGAGGAAGCTGGATTTACAGTAAAAGAAACTGGAGAATCTGTAAAAGATGCTGATGTAGTAATGATTCTTACTCCAGATGAAACACAAGCTGACACATATAAAAATGAGATTGAGCCAAATCTAAAAAAGGGAGTATATTTAGGATTTGGACATGGTTTCAACATTCATTTTAATAAAATTCAACCAACAGAAGATGTAAATGTATTTATGGTAGCACCTAAGGGGCCAGGACATTTAGTAAGAAGAACTTTCCAAGAGGGAAGAGGGGTTCCTTGTTTAGTAGCTGTAAAACAAGACCCTAGTGGAGATACAAAAGAAGTGGCTTTAGCTTGGGCTAGTGGAATTGGTGGAGGAAGGTCAGGAATTCTAGAAACTACATTTAAACAAGAAACAGAAACAGATTTGTTTGGAGAACAAGCAGTATTATGTGGAGGAGTAACAGCACTTATTCAAACAGGATTTGAAGTTTTAACAAAAGCTGGGTATGACCCAGTAAATGCTTATTTTGAATGTTTACATGAGATGAAATTAATAGTAGATTTGATTTATGAAGGAGGTTTCACAAAGATGAGACATTCAATCTCTAACACAGCTGAGTATGGAGATTTCCTAACAGGACCAAAAATTATTACAGAGGATACAAGAAAAGCTATGGAAGATGTATTAAAAGATATTCAATCTGGAAAATTTGCTGATGAATTTCTAGCTGATTCTAAAGCTGGACAAGTATTTTTAAATAAGAAAAGAGAAGAAGCTAGAGAACATGATATAGAAAAAGTAGGAAAAGAACTTAGAAAATTAATGTCTTGGATTGAAAAATAAGGAGAGAATTATATGAGAAGTGATGAGGTTAAATATGGGGCTAAAAGGGCCCCTCATAGGTCTTTATTAAGAGCCTTAGGAATTACAGAAGAGGAGTCAAGAAAACCAATAATAGGAATAGCTAGTTCTTTTAATGAGATAGTTCCAGGACATATGCATTTAAAAACAATAGTGGAAGCTGTAAAAGCTGGAGTTAGAACAGCTGGTGGTTTACCAATGGAATTTAATACAATAGCTGTATGTGATGGATTAGCTATGAATCATGAGGGGATGAAATATTCTTTAGTTACAAGAGAAATTGTGGCTGACTCTATTGAGGCCACAGGAATGGCAATGCCTTTTGATGCTATGGTATTTATTCCAAGTTGTGATAAAGTAGTACCAGGAATGTTAATGGCAGCAGCTAGATTAAATATTCCATCAATATTTGTAAGTGGTGGACCAATGTTAGCTGGAAAATTTAGAAATAAAAAAATTGGTTTAAGTGATTTATTTGAATATATTGGAGAATATGAAAAAGGTATTTTATCAGAAGAAGAACTAATAGAATCTGAAAATAGTGCTTGTCCAACATGTGGGTCATGTTCAGGAATGTATACAGCTAATACAATGAATTGTTTAACAGAGGCTTTAGGAATGGCTTTACCAGGAAATGGAACAATTCCAGCTGTATATTCAAAAAGACTTCTTTTAGCAAAACTTACAGGAATGCAAATTATGAAAGTTTTAGAAAAAGATTTAAGACCATCAGATATAATGACAAAAGATGGATTTTATAATGCTTTAAGAGTTGATATGGCTTTAGGTGGTTCTACAAATACAGCCTTACATCTTTGTGAAATTGCAAAAAATATGAGAGTTGATATAAATTTAGATGATTTCCAAAAAGCTTCTCAAGAAACTCCACAACTTTGTAAACTTTCTCCATCAGGAAAAGATTTTATAGAAGATTTAGATGAGGCTGGAGGAATTTTAGGAGTTATGAAAAGATTAAATGAATTAAATTTAGTAAATCCAACTCCTACAGTTTCTTTAAAGACTCAAAAAGAATTGATAGAAAAAGTAGTGGTAAAAGATAATAATGTAATAAGAGAGGTAACAAATCCATATAATACTACTGGAGGATTAACAGTTCTTAGAGGAAATATAGCTAAAGAGGGTTCTATAGTAAAATCAGCTGGAGTATTAAAGGAGATGTTAATTCATTCAGGACCAGCTAGAGTATTTAATTCAGAAGAGGAAGCAGTAGAAGCTATATATGGAAATAAAATAAAAAGTGGAGATGTAGTTGTAATAAAATATGAAGGGATAAAAGGTGGACCTGGAATGAGGGAAATGCTTACTCCAACTTCAGCAATAGCTGGAATGAAGTTAGATAAAGAGGTGGCATTAATAACAGATGGAAGATTTTCTGGGGCTACAAGAGGAGCTTCAATAGGACATGTTAGTCCAGAAGCTGCTTTAGGTGGAGAGATAGGAATAGTGGAAGAGGGAGATATAATTGATATTGATATTCCTAATGGTAAATTAAATGTAAGGCTTAGTGATGAAGAGATAGAGGAAAGAAAGAAAAAATTTAACCCTATATTAAAAGAAAATAATAGTACATGTTTGAAAAGATTTAGAGAAATGTAAAGAGGATTAGAGGTGCTTTTATGAAAATTACAGGAGCTAGAATTTTATTAGAAGTTTTAAAAAGAGAGGGAGTAGATACAATATTTGGATATCCTGGAGGGAAGGTAATTCCAATATATAATGAGCTATTTGACTTTGAAGGAATAAGACATATATTTACAAGACATGAACAAGGGGCCAGTCATAGTGCTGATGGTTATGCTAGAGCTACTGGAAAAGTTGGAGTATGTTTATCTACTTCAGGTCCTGGAGCTACAAATTTAGTAACAGGAATAATGACAGCTTTTATGGATTCTATTCCTCTTTTAGCAATAACAGGGCAGGTTGGAACTAAAGAAATTGGAACAGATGGATTTCAAGAGTCTGACATAATGGAAATAACAATGCCTATAACAAAACATAACTTTTTAATAAGAAGTATTGAAGAAATAGTTCCTGTAGTGAAAGAAGCAATCTATTTAACATTAGAAGGAAGACAAGGTCCTGTACTTATAGATTTTCCTTCAGATATTCAAACATTGACTATGGAAGTAGAAAAATTTGAAGAATTATACAAAAAAGATATAAAAAAATTTCCTAAAGAAGAGTTAGATTCAGTAGATGAAATAGTGGAAATAATAAATTCTAGTAAGAGACCTTTAATTTTAGCTGGTGGAGGATGTAAAAAAAGTAAAGATGAATTAAGAAAATTTGCAGAAAAAATAAATTCTCCAATAGCTTTTACTCTAATGGGATTGGGAATTTTAAATCATAGATTATCTTTAGGAATGTTAGGAATGCATGGAAGTGTTTCAGCCAACTTAGCTGTTACAGAGGCTGATGTACTAATAGCCTTAGGAATGAGATTTGATGATAGAGTGACCTGTAATTTAGAAACTTTTGCTCCTAATGCTAAAGTAATACATGTAGATATTGATTATGCTGAAATAAATAAAAATAAACAATGTACTCATCTAGTGGGAGATGTAAAAGAAGTTTTAGAAAAAATTACTTTTCTCGTAAATAAAAAAGAATTTTCTTACTGGAATGAAAAGGTTGAAAATTGGAAAGAACAAAATCCTTTTACTTATGAGAAAGATTCAGAAGTTATAAAACCTCAAGAAGTAATTGAAGAGGTAAGTAATTTAATGAAAGATGCTATTGTGGTTACTGATGTAGGTCAACATCAAATGTGGACAGCTCAATTTTATGATTTACACAATCCACTTTGTACTTCTGGTGGTGGAGGAACAATGGGATTTGGACTTCCAGCTGCTATAGGGGCAAAAATTGGAAGACCTGATAAAAATGTAGTGGCTATTGTCGGAGATGGGGGAATTCAAATGACATCTCAGGAATTAATGACAGTATTTCAATATAAAGTACCAATTAAAATAATAATTATTAATAATTCATATTTAGGAATGGTTAGACAATGGCAAGAATTATTCTATGATAAAAGATATTCTTCAGTAGATATGCATTGTAATCCTGATTTTGTTTTATTAGGTCAAGCTTATGGGATAAAATCTATAAGGGTTGAAAAGCCAAAAGATTTAAGAAGAATTTTAGAAGAAAATTTATTTACAGATGAACCTGTATTATTTGATGTAAAGGTTGCTGAAGAGGAAAATGTTTTTCCAATGGTTCCAGCAAAAGGAAACTTAGATGAAATGATTTTGAAATAGATAGAAGGAGGTATATAATTATGACAACACTTTATATAAAAGCGAGATATACACCATGGACATTAAGTAGATTAATGGGACTTACAAGTAGGTTAGGAATTTTAATAAGAAATATATCTCTTGATGTTGAAGAAAAGGATTCAACAATATCTATTTCTTTTGAAGAGGAATTAAGTAAATCCACTCATTTAAAAAAACAAATAGAAAGATTAGTAGATGTATTTGAAGTAAAAGAAGCGTAAAAAAGACAGAGTTATCTGTCTTTTTTTTATTTATACTATATTCAAAATTTGAAAAAATTAGCGATTTATGATAAAATATAGAGTAAATTAAAATTTTTTAAGGAGAAAAATATGGAAAAAATTGCTATAAATACAGAATTTATAAAATTAGACCAATTTTTAAAATGGGTTGGAATTGCTGAAACAGGTTCTCATGCAAAAGATATGATAGCTGAAGAACAAGTAAAAGTAAATGGAGAAGTAGAAACTAGAAGAGGAAAAAAATTATATCCAGGAGATAAAGTAGAAGCTCTTGGAAAAATATTTGTTATAGAATAATAGAAATTTAAGAGGTGAAACTTTGAAAATTCTAGAAATAAATTATGTAAATTTTAGAAATTTAATAGATAGAAATGTAAAATTTTCTCCTAAAATAAATTTATTTCTAGGAAAAAATGGACAAGGAAAAACTTCTATAATTGAGGCTATATATTTTAGTGCTACAGGGAAAAGTTTTAGGACAGCCAAAAATTTAGAAATGATAAAACATGGAAAAAATAAAGTTGGTTGTTATATAGAATATGAAGATAGAATTAATAAAAAAAATCTGAGCATAAAAATAGATAGTTTAAAGAAAGAGTATTCTTCAAATAAAAAAAAGATACCTTATGATGAATTTTATGGAAAAGTAAATGTTATTTCATTTATTCCAGAGGATATAGAGCTTATAGTCGGAACTCCATCAGTCAGAAGAAAATTTTTTGATGGTGAAATTTCACAAGGAAGTGAAGAATATTTTAAAAATCTTAAGGAATATAATAAGCTTTTAAAAATTAGAAATAAATATTTAAAAGAGGGAAATTATAAAAATGAAATGTTCTCCATATATCAAGAAGAGTTTATAAAATATGGAGCGAGATTAATAAAAAAAAGATTAGAGTATATAAAAAATATTTCTATAATTTTAAATTTAAATTATAGAAAACTTTTTGATAATAAAAAAGAGTTATCTTTGAAATATAGTTCTTTTTTAGGAGAAATAAAAAAAATAGATTTAAAATATATAGAAGATTTATTTAGAGAGAAAATAAAAGAGGAATTTTTTAAAGAGATAAGATATGGATATTCTAATGTTGGCCCTCAAAAAGATGATTTTATATTTTTATTAGATGGTAGAGAAGCAAAATCATTTTCATCTCAAGGGGAAAAGAAATCTATAATATTTTCTTTAAAACTTTCAGAAATTGATATGATATTAAAAGAAAAAAAAGAAAATCCAATATTTCTAATAGATGATGTGTCTTCTTATTTTGATTCTATTAGAAAAGAAAATATTTTAGATTATTTGAAAAAAAGAGATATACAAGTAATTATAACCTCAACAGATAAAATGGACATAGAAGCTCAGATTTTTTATGTAAAAGCAGGAGAAATTTATGAGAATTGTTGATATGGAAGGGATGATAGAAGAAGCTATGAAAAAGAGTAAAACTCTTAGGATAGCTATACTTATTGGAAGTTGGGAAGAAATTGTTGGAAAGTTTTATAAAGTATCAGAAATAATAGGTTTTAAAGATGATGTTTTATATATAAAGGTAGAAAGTTCATCATATTTACATTATATGAATGGTAAAAAAGTAGAATATATAGAAAAGATTAATCAATTTTTAGGAAATGAATATATAAAAAATATTGTTTTTAAAATAGGTAAGATAAATATAGAATATAAATTTCAATTAGAAAAAATAAAAAAAGAGTTTCAAGAAACAAAAGATGAAAAAATAATAATACCAGAAAAATTTGAGGTTGAAAATAAATCAATAGAAGATAGTATAAAATATTTAAAAAGATTATCAAAAAATAGAGAAAAAATACTTTTAGAAAAAGGATATAAAAAATGTAATATATGTGGAAGTATTTTTTTAGGTAGTGGAAATATATGTGACAGTTGTAGAGGAATTCCAATACAGACAGTAATTAATAAAAATTAAAAGTTTTAATATAAATTTGGAGGGAAAAATGAGTAATTATCAAGCAGAAAATATTACGGTCCTAGAAGGGTTAGAAGCAGTTAGAAAAAGACCAGGGATGTATATAGGAACAACATCAGAGAGGGGATTACACCATCTTGTTTGGGAAATTGTAGATAACTCAATAGATGAAGCTTTGGCAGGATATTGTAATAAGATTATAGTAAATGTTCTTCCAAATAATATAATCGAAGTTATAGATAATGGAAGAGGGATTCCAACAGGTATGCATCCTAAATATGGAAAGTCAGCTTTAGAAATAGTTCTTACAGTACTTCATGCTGGAGGAAAGTTTGAAAATGATAACTATAAAGTATCAGGAGGACTTCATGGAGTTGGAGTTTCAGTAGTTAATGCTTTATCAGAATGGCTTGAGGTAGAAGTAAAAAGAGATGGAAAAATCTGGTTTCAAAGGTATGATAGAGGAAAACCAGAAGAAGATGTAAAAATAATAGGAGAAGCTAGTGAAACAGGAACTAAAGTTACTTTTAAAGCAGATGGAGAGATATTTGAAACTTTAATTTATAGTTATGAGACATTAGAAACAAGATTAAAAGAATTAGCATATTTAAATAAAGGTCTTAGAATAGAATTAAATGATAAGAGAAAAGACCCTATAAAGAGTGCTGAACTAGAATTTCAAGGTGGAATTATTGATTATATAAAAGATGTAGAAAGTGATTCTATAAAACTTATAAAAGAACCTATATATATGTCTGGAGAAGCTGATGGAGTTATATTTGAAGCTGTAATGCTTTATAATACAAATCAAAGAGAAACTATATATTCATTTGTAAATAATATTCATACTCATGAGGGAGGAACTCATGTAAGTGGATATAAAGTAGCTCTTACAAGAGTCATTAACGATTTAGGTAAAGCAATGGGTTACTTAAAAGATAAAGATGGAAAATTACAAGGTAGTGATATTAGAGAGGGCTTAACTGCTATAGTTTCTGTAAAAATTCCTCAACCACAATTTGAAGGACAAACAAAAACTAAATTAGGGAACTCAGAAGTTACAGGAGTAGTATCTTCAATAGTAGGAAACCAATTAAAAATGTATTTAGAAGATAATCCTTCAGATATGAAAGTTATAATTGATAAAGTTTTAAGTTCAAAAAAAGCTAGAGAGGCAGCTCAAAAGGCTAGAGAGCTTGTATTAAGAAAATCAGCTTTAGAAGTTGGTTCATTACCAGGAAAATTAGCAGATTGTTCTTCAAAAAATCCAGAGGAATGTGAAATATATATAGTAGAGGGAGATTCTGCTGGAGGGTCAGCAAAACAAGGAAGAGACAGAAGATTCCAAGCTATATTACCTCTTAGAGGAAAAATATTAAATGTTGAGAAAGCAGGACTTCATAAGGCATTAGAAAATAGTGAAATCAGGTCTATGATTACAGCTTTTGGAACAGGAATTGGAGATAATTTTGATATAAATAAATTAAGATATGGAAAGATAGTTATAATGACAGACGCTGATGTTGATGGAGCTCATATTAGAACATTACTTTTAACATTCTTCTATAGATATTTAGTAGATTTATTACATGATGGACATATTTATATAGCACAACCACCATTATATAAAATTTCATCAGGAAAATCTATTCAATATGCTTATACAGATAAACAATTAAAAGAAATCCAAATAAAAATGGATGGAGAAAATAAAAAATATACATTACAAAGATATAAAGGTCTTGGAGAGATGAATCCAGAACAATTATGGGAAACAACAATGGACCCAGATGTTAGAACTTTCTATCAAGTTAAAGTAGATGATGCTAGAGAAGCTGACTTAATCTTTGACAAACTAATGGGAGATAAAGTAGAACCAAGAAGAGAATTTATAGAAGCTCATGCAGAGTTTGTTAAGAATTTAGATATTTAATTAGGAGGAAATAGGTAGAAATGTCTAATATTATAGATAGATATGTAGAAGAAGAAATGAAACAATGTTACTTAGATTACTCAATGAGTGTAATCGTAAGTAGAGCAATACCAGATGTAAGAGATGGATTAAAACCTGTACATAGAAGAATACTTTATGCTATGAATGAATTAGGTATGACACATGATAAACCTTTCAAGAAATGTGCAAGAATTGTTGGAGAGGTTTTAGGTAAATATCATCCTCATGGAGACAGTGCTGTATATGGAGCTATGGTAAGAATGGCTCAAGATTTTAACTATAGATATGAACTTGTAGATGGACATGGAAACTTTGGTTCTATAGATGGTGACGGAGCAGCTGCCATGAGATATACTGAGGCTAGAATGGCTAAGATAAGTGATGAAATTCTAGCTGATATAGATAAAGATACCATAGATTTTAGAAAAAACTTTGATGATTCATTAGATGAGCCTGTGGTTTTACCAGCAAAAATTCCAAATCTATTATTAAATGGAACTGTTGGAATAGCTGTTGGAATGGCTACAAATATCCCTCCTCATAATTTAGGAGAATTAGTAGATGGAACTTTAGCTTTAATAGACAATAGAGATATAACTCCATTAGAACTTGTAGATTATATTCCTGGACCAGATTTTCCTACTGGAGGAATAATCAATGGTAAAAAAGGAATAATAGATGCTTATACAAAAGGAAGAGGAAAAATACAATTAAGAGCGAAAATTAAAATAGAAGATGCTTCAAATGGAAAACAAGCTATAATTGTAAACGAAATTCCTTATCAAATAAATAAATCTGCTCTAATAGAAAGAATTGCTTTATTAGTTAAAGAGAAAAAAATTACTGGAATTTCTGATTTAAGAGATGAATCAGATAGAGATGGAATAAGAATAGTTATTGAATTGAAAAAAGGTGAAGAACCTGAAATCATCTTAAATAAATTATATAAATATACAGAACTTCAAACTTCTTTTGGAGTAATAATGTTAGCTTTAGTAAATAATGTACCTAAAGTTTTGAATCTTAAAGAAGTTTTAGAGGAGTATGTAAAACATAGATTTGAAATAATAACTAGAAGAACAAGATTTGAATTAGATAAAGCTGAAAAAAGAGACCATATTTTACAAGGATTTAGAATAGCTTTAGAAAATATAGATAGAATAATAGAACTTATCAAAAATTCATCTGATGGAAATACAGCTAAAGAAGCTTTAATGAGTAAATATGCTTTTACAGATATTCAAGCAAGATCTATTATGGATATGAAATTACAAAGATTAACAGGTCTTGAAAGAGAAAAAATAGAGCAAGAATTCCAAGAATTAGAAAGAAAAATTAAAGAATATAAAGAAATTTTAGCTGATGAACAAAAAATATATGATATAATGAAGCAAGAATTAATCGAAATAAAAGAGAAATATAATGATGATAGAAGAACATTGATAGAAGACGAAAGAAAAGATATTGATGTTGAAGATTTAATAAAAGATGAAAAAGTTTTATTAACTATAACAAATAAAGGTTATGTAAAAAGAATAGGTATAGATAATTATAAAGCTCAAAAAAGAGGTGGAAGAGGAGTATCTAGTCAAAATACAATAGAAGATGATTTTGTTGAAGACATGTTTGTGATGAATAATCTAGATACTGTGATGATATTCACTGATAAAGGTAGAGTTTATAGAATGAAAGCTTATGAAGTACCTGAAACATCAAAACAATCTAGAGGAAAATTAATAAGTAATATAATCAATTTCCAAGAGGATGAAAAACCAGCTTTTATTATAAAAGTAAGAGAATTTTCTGAAAAGAAAGAAGTTATTTTTGTAACTAGAGATGGAACTATCAAGAAAACAAACTTAATGGAATATGCTAATATCAATAGTAATGGTAAAATAGCTATCAATTTTAGAGAGGGAGATGGCTTAGTATTTGCTGGATTAATAAGAAAAGAATCAGACCAATTATTTATAGCGACTAAATTAGGATATTCAATTAGAATGGAATTAAATGAAGTAAGAAGTATTTCTAGGTCAGCTATAGGAGTAAAAGGAATAAATTTAAGAGAGGGAGATAGTGTAGTATCAGCTCTTTTAATAACAGACCCAGAAAATGAAACTATTCTTACAGTAACTTCAAATGGATTTGGAAAAAGGTCAAGAGTAGTAGAATATACAACTCAAAACAGAGGTGGAAAAGGAATTATAAACTTTAAACTTACTTCAAAAACAGGCGAAATCATAGGGGTTAAACCTGTAAAAGAAGATGAAGAAATCATGGCAATAAATTCTTCAGGGGTAGTTATCAGAACATCAGTAGAATCTATAGCTGTTCATGGAAGAGCTACTTCAGGAGTTAAAATAATGAAAACTGATGAAGATACAAAAGTTGTTGCAGTTGTTAAAGTAAAAAGTGAAAAGGATGAAGAGAGAATAATTTCAGAAGAAGAACAAGAAAATTTAGAAAATGTAAATGAAAAAATAGAAGAAGTTAAGTCTGAAGACAATCTATTTAAAACTTTTGACAACGAAGATGAAGAGATGTAATATTAATCAGTTTATAGCAATTAAGGAGGTTTTTTATGATAAAAAATGTACTTTTAGTTTTAGGAAATGGTTATAACAGAAAAAATCTTATAGACAGTGCTATTTATTTAAGGGATAATTTTGGTTTTAAAATAAGACCTTTCCATGTAAGAGATGTAAGAAAAAAAGAATTTTTACCAAATGCAGTAGACGGAATTATGTTAGAACCAATGTTAGCTGGTATCAGTAAAGAATGGAATGCTTTTGAAGAGAGAGAAATAGAAAAAATAAAAGCTGAATTAAAAGAAAATGGAATAGATGCAGAATTAGAAGTTCAATTTGGAATAACTCCAGAAGTTGTTATACAAGAGTTAAAAAAATCAGATATGTTACTGATTGAAAAAGAAGAAAGATTCACAGAAGATTTAGTGGTTTTAATGAAAAGATTCTATAAACCTATAATAGTTGTGAGAGATAAAGCTCTTAAACTTGATAAAATAGCTGTAGCTAATGATGATGGAACAAAAGTTAATAAAAGTTTCCAAAGATTTAGTAATATCTTTCCACATATAGAAGAGATAAAATCTTTTGAATTAGTTGATTCATTAGAGGAAGATCCAGAAGAAGAGAAAAAAGAAAATTATCTTAATACATTTATGGAAGGAAAAGGAATAAAAGTTGAATCTGTAAAACTATTGAAATCAGATTCAGATGCCTTTTTACAAATTTGTAAAGAGGAAGATATTTTAATAATGGGTAACTTAAGTAATTCATATTTATATGAAAAATTAACAAAAAGAGTTGGAATAAAAATTATGGAACAAGCTGAAACAACATTGTTTATAGCTTAATTTAGTAAGGAAGAAAAATGAAAATATTAGTGATATCAGATGTTCATGGTTGTTTTGAAAGATTATACAGAATAATAAAAATGGAAAATCCTGAAATGGTTTTATTTTCTGGAGATGGTTATGAAGATGTAGTAGATATGGAATATGCCTTCCCTGAGATAAAATTTATTTGTGCAAGAGGAAATTGTGACTATAATAGCTCTTTTAAAGATGAAGAATTTGTAGAAATTGACAATAGAAAGTTTTTTATAACTCATGGACATATTTATGGAGTAAAAAGAAACTATTTTCAAATAGAAGTGAGAGCAAAAGAGATTGGAGCAGATTTAGTAATTTTTGGTCACACTCATTCTCCTTATTTAAGAGAAAAAGAAGAAGTTGTATATTTTAACCCTGGAGCTGTCTTATGTGGCAGCTATGGGGTTATTACTATAAATGAAGACAAAAATATAAAATTAATTCATAAAGAAGTTAAATAATCTTTAGGGGAGGCAAAATGAAAGAAAAATTATCTTTGCTTAAAGCACAAGCAAAAGAAGAAATTTTACAATTAAATACTTTACAAGAAGTAGAAGATTTTAGAGTAAAGTATTTAGGAAAAAAAGGGCTTATAACAGAAATTTCTAAAGGGATGAAAAATCTTTCTTCTGAGGAGAGACCTGTAATAGGACAATTATTAAATGAAATTAGAGAAGAGATTACTAATTTTATAGAATCTAAAAGAGAAGAAATAACAAAAGCATTAAAAGAGAAACAACTAAAAGAGGAAGTAATAGACATAACTCTTTCAGGAAAAAAAGTAGAATTAGGAAGACTTCATCCATTGACAGAAACAGCTAATTTATTAAAGAAAATAGCTATGGACATGGGATTTGATGTAGCAGATGGACCTGAAATAGAGCTTGTAAAATATAATTTTGATGCTTTAAATATTCCAGAATCTCATCCATCAAGAGATATAACTGATACTTTCTATATATCTGATGAAGTTTGTTTAAGAACTCAAACTTCTCCAGTACAAATAAGATATATGTTAGAGAAAAAACCACCATTTAGAATGGTATGTGTAGGAAAAGTTTATAGACCAGATTATGATGTATCTCATACACCAATGTTCCATCAGATGGAAGGATTAATGGTTGGAAAAGATATATCTTTTGCAAACTTAAAAGCTATACTTACTACATTTATGGAAAAAGTATTTGGAGAAAATACTAAAGTTAGATTTAGACCTCACTTTTTCCCATTTACAGAACCAAGTGCTGAAATGGATGTTGAATGTGTAATATGTAAAGGAAAAGGATGTAGAGTTTGTAAAAATAGTGGTTGGTTAGAAATTATGGGTTGTGGAATGGTTGACCCAGAGGTTTTAAAAGCTGTTGGTTATAATCCAGATGAAGTTTCAGGGTTTGCGTTTGGTATGGGAATAGAAAGAATAACTATGTTAAGACATGGTATAGATGACTTAAGAGCATTCTTTGAAAACGATACAAGATTTTTAAAACAATTTAAATAAGGGAGTGAGAAAGAATGTTAATTTCATTAGAATGGCTTAAGCAATATGTTGATATAAATGAAAATATAGAAGAGCTTGAAAGAGCTTTAACAATGATAGGACAAGAAGTAGAAGCTATAGATGTTCAAGGAAAAGATTTAGACAATGTTGTTATTGGACATATAATAGAATATGGAAGACATCCAGAAGCTGATAAACTATCTTTATTAAAAGTAAATGTTGGAGAAGAAGAACCATTACAAATAGTTTGTGGAGCTCCAAACCATAAATTAGGAGATAAAGTAGTAGTAGCTAAAATAGGAGCTGTATTACCAGGAGATTTCAAAATTAAGAAAAGTAAAATAAGAGGAATTGAATCTTGTGGAATGTGTTGTTCTAAGGCTGAGCTTGGACTTGGAAAAGACCACTCTGGAATTATAATATTACCAGAAGATGCTCCTATAGGAATGGAATATAGAGAATATGTTGGTTTAAATGATGTTGTATTTGAATTAGAGATAACTCCAAATAGACCAGATTGTCTTTCACATATAGGTATAGCTAGAGAAATAGCTGCTTACTATGGAAGAGAAGTTAAATATCCAAAAATTGAAAAATTAAATAATGTAACTTTCACAGATGATTCAATAGAAATTTCAATTGAAGATAGAGAAAGATGTAAAAGATTTGCTGGTAGAGTTATTCGTGGAGTAAAAGTAGCTGAATCTCCAGAATGGTTAAAGAAAAGAATAATTGCTATGGGATTAAATCCTATTAATAATATAGTAGATATTTCAAATTTTGTAATGTTTGAATATAATCAACCTATTCACATCTATGATTTAAAAGAGATAGCTGGTGGAAAAGTTATTGCTAGAAGGGGAAAAGAGGGAGAAAAATTAGTTACTCTTATGGGACAAGAAATAGATGTTAATGGAGAGTTAGTAATTGCTGATGGAGAAAAACCTTCTGGACTAGCAGGAATAATGGGAGGATTAGGAAGTGGAATAAAAGAAGATACACAAGATATCTTTATAGAAGTTGCTTACTTTACTCCTGAAGATATAAGAAAAGCTGGAAGAAAATTTGGAATAGTAAGTGATGCAGGATACAGAAACGAAAGAGGAACTGATATGGAAAATGTTCCTACTGTATTAGATAGAGTCACAGACCTTGTATTACAATTAGCAAATCCAGAATCTGTTGGAAAAATGGTAGATGTTTATCCTGAAAAATATCAATCAACAGAGATAGAATTAAATATAGAAAAATTAAGAAGATTTGCAGGAAAAGAAATTCCAAAAGAGAGAATCATAGAAATTTTAACAAATCTTAATTTAAAAGTAGAAGATAATGGAGAAATTTTAAAAGTTGTTCCCCCTAGTTATAGAGGAGACTTGTTTAGACCAGCTGACTTATATGAAGAAGTTATAAGAATGTATGGATTTGAAAATATAGAAGATAAAATGCCAATAGAAGATATAACTGCTGGAGTTAAAAATGAAGTTATAAGACTTATGGATGAATCTAAAGATGCTCTTGCTAAAATAGGATTACAAGAAGTTATAAATTATAGCTTTATTCCTAGAGAAGTAAAAGATATGTTACATATAGAAAAAGAAGAAATAATGATATTAAATCCAATAGTTGAAACTATGGCTATGATGAGACCTACATTAATTTATAGTATATTAAATAATATAAAAGAAAACTTAAATAGAAATCAAGATTCTATAAAGATATTTGAAGTAGCAAAAGTTTTTGAAAAAACAGATGATTTATTAGCAAAAGAAGATATCCATATGGCTATTGGAATTTGTGGAAGAGACGAAAAAACTTTATGGAATCCAAAACCAGAAGCATATGATTTTTATGTATTAAAAGGATATGTAGAAGAGTATCTTCAAGAAATAGGAATTAAAGGATATAAAATAGTAAGAACAACTGATAAAAATTTCCATCCTGGAAGAGCAGCAGATGTAATGATAGGAAAATTAGTTGTTGGAACATTTGGAGAAATCCATCCAGAAATTTCTGAAAAAATGGATATATTAAAAGAAAGAGCTTATATAGCTGAAATGAATGTTTCTTTATTAAAACAATATATGAATAAAAAGATAAAATATGAAAGAGTTGTAAAATATCCAGAAGTTACAAGAGATTTTGCTATTGTATTAGATGAAAGTGTTCTTGTAGGAGATATGATAGAAGCTATTAAGAAAAGCTCTGAATTTATAGAATCAGTTGGATTATTTGATATCTATAGAGGAGAACATATAGAATCTGGTAAAAAATCTGTTGCAATAAGCGTTGTAATGAGAGATAAAAAAGGTACTTTAAATGAAGAAGAAATAAATAAAGTACAAGCTAAAATTTTAGGTATTGTAAAAACTAAATACTTAGGAGAAATAAGACAATAAAATAGATTTGTGGAGGAAAAAATGGATTCTTTAAGAGAGTTATTCAAAATAGGAAATGGACCTTCTAGTTCTCATACAATGGGACCAGAAAGAGCAGCAAGAAGATTTAAACAAGAAAATCCAAATGCAGACCATTATAAAGTAGAATTATATGGTTCCTTAGCACTTACAGGAAAAGGACATTTGACAGATTGGATAATAGAAAAGACGTTAGAACCTAAACAAGTTGAAATAATTTGGAAGCCTGAAGTAGTTCATGAGTTCCATACAAATGGAATGAAATTTATATCATGTGATAAAGATGATAAAATTTTAAAAGAATGGATAGTATTTTCTGTTGGTGGAGGAACTATTGTAGAAAAAGGGCAATCAAGAAATAGTGGAGCTAATATATATCCTTTAACTAAAATGACAGATATTATGGAATGGTGTAAAAAAAATAAAAAAGAGTTATGGGAATATGTATTTGAATGTGAAGGTGAAGAGATAAAAGATTATCTTTTAGAAATTTGGAGAGCTATGAAAGAGGCTGTAGAAAGAGGAGTAAATACAGAAGGGATTTTACCAGGAAGTATTCAACTTAAAAGAAGAGCTTCTACTTTCTATAAAAAATCCAGAGGAGAGGGAAAAGTAAGAGCATTTAGAGGAAAACTATTTGCTTATACTTTAGCTGTTTCAGAAGAAAATGCAAGTGGTGGAAGAGTAGTTACAGCTCCAACATGTGGGGCTTCAGGAGTAATACCGGGAGCTTTATATACTTTAAGAGAAGCTTATGAATTAAAAGATGATGAAGTTATAAAAGCTTTGGCTATAGCTGGATTAATAGGAAATATAGTAAAAGAAAATGCTAGTATTTCTGGAGCTGAAGCTGGTTGTCAAGCTGAAGTAGGTACAGCCTGTGCAATGGCAGCTGGAATGGGAGCTTTTTTAATGGGTGGAAGTATAGAGCAAATAGAATATGCAGCAGAAATGGCTTTAGAGCATAGTTTAGGACTTACTTGTGATCCAGTAGGAGGTTATGTCCAAATTCCATGTATAGAGAGAAATGCCTCAGCAGCAGCAAGAGCTCTAGATACATCAAATTATTCTATATATACTGATGGTTCTCATTCTGTATCTTTTGATGAGGTAGTAATTACAATGAAAGAGACAGGAAAAGATTTAAAAGAAGAGTATAGAGAGACATCTCTAGGAGGACTTGCTAAAAATTATTGTAAAGGATGTTGTTAATATTTTATAAAAAAGCTGATATTTATCAGCTTTTTTTATAAAATTCTTGAATTTTTGTTATTAAGTAGTATAATTGAGGAAGAAAGGAAAAAAATGAAATTAATAGTAGGATTAGGTAATCCTGGAAAAGAATATGAAAAAACAAGACATAACGTAGGTTTTATGGTACTAGATAAATTAGCAGAAAAATTAAAAATATATGATTTTAAAGAAAAATTTAGTGGATTAATAGGAGAAACAATATATAAAGGGGAAAAAATTCTTTTATTAAAACCACAAACATATATGAATTTAAGTGGTAATTCTTTAATTCAAGTTGTTAATTTTTATAAATTAGAACCTGAAAAAGATATTGTTGTAGTATACGATGATATGTCACTACCTTTAGGAAAATTAAGAGTGAGAGAAAAAGGAAGTTCTGGGGGACATAACGGAATAAAATCTATAATATCACATATAGGAGACAGATTTTTAAGAATAAAGTTTGGGATAGGGCAAAGTAAAGAGAAAGATAAAGTAGTTGATTTTGTTATAGGAAAATTTTCTAAAGATGAAGAAAATGAAATTAGTGAAGTATTAGTTCACGCAAGTGAGGCTTTAATATCTATAATAGAAGAGACACCAATCGAAAAAATTATGCAAAGTTATAATAAAAAGTAGATTTTTAGAACGAAAAAAATAAAAAAAATATTGTTAAAAAAGTTAAATTGTGGTAAACTTTATTTGACAAAATTTTTAAAATAAATTTTATATAAGTTTAAGGAAGGAGAATTTGTATGAAGTTTTTTGGATTTAGAGGTGGGGTGCATCCACCTGATAACAAAGCCCAAACAGCAACAAAAGTAACAGAAAAAATGCCATCACCTAAAATGGTGTATGTACCATTACAACAACACATAGGAGCTCCTTTAGATCCTCTTGTGAAAGTAGGAGATACAGTTCTTAAAGGACAAAAAATAGCAGATTCAACTGCTTTTATGTCTACAACTATTCACTCTCCAGTTAGTGGAGTTGTTAAGAAAATAGAACAACGTGTATTTCCATTAATGGGAAAAGCTAATACTATCATTATAGAAAATGATGGAAAAGATGAATGGTGTGAACTTGAAAAAATTGAAAATTGGCAAGAAGCATCAAAAGAAGATTTACTAAAACTTATTAGAGAAAAAGGAATCGTAGGAATAGGAGGAGCTAGTTTCCCTACACATATTAAATTAAATCCTCCAAAAGACACTCCAATAGATACTTTAGTATTAAACGGAGCAGAATGTGAACCTTATTTAAACTCTGATAACAGACTTATGTTAGAAGATCCTAATTCTATAGTAGAAGGAATTAAAATTATTAAGAAAATATTAGGGGTAAATACTGCTGTAATAGGAATAGAGGAAAATAAACCTTTAGCTATAGCTAGTATGAAAAAAGCTTGTGAAGGAACAGGAATAGAAGTTATGCCTCTTCACACAAAGTATCCTCAAGGAGGAGAAAAACAACTTATAAAAGCTGTTTTAGATAGAGAAGTTCCATCTGGAAAATTACCAGCTTCAGTAGGAGTAGTTGTACAAAATACAGGAACAGCTGCAGCTATTTATAGAGGAGTTGTTTTAGGAGAACCATTAATTGAAAAAATAGTTACAGTTTCAGGAAAAGCTATAAAAGAACCTAAAAATTTAAAAGTAGTAATAGGAACACCTTTTTCTGAATTATTAGAGTGTTGTGGAATTGATAGAGAGAAAGTTGATAAGCTTGTCATGGGAGGACCTATGATGGGAATGGCTCAATTTACAGAAGAAGTTCCTGTGATTAAAGGAACAGGAGGGCTTTTAGCTCTAACAAAAGAAGAAACAAATTATACAAAACCTCAAGCTTGTATTAGTTGCGGAAAATGTGTAGATGTTTGTCCTATGCATCTAGTACCTTTTATGTATGCTAGATTAGCTAAAAAAGAAGAATGGGATAAATTAGGACAATATAATTTAATGGATTGTATTGAATGTGGTTCATGTGCTTATATTTGTCCTGCAAATAGACCATTAACAGAGGCTATAAAAATAGGAAAAGCAAAATTAAGAGCAATTAAGAAATAGGAAGCAAGGAGGGAAATAAAGTGTCAACAAGAATGTATAATATGGGGCCTTCGCCTCACATAAGAACATCAGAAACAGTTGATAAAGTAATGTTAGATGTTATAATTGCATTAATGCCAGCTTTATTAGTGGCTATATATGTATTTAAATTAAGAGCACTAATAGTAACAGCTGTTTCAGTAGTATGTTGTATGTTAACTGAATTTTTATTTAATAAAATAAGAAAAAAAGAATGTACTTTACATGATAAAAGTGCTATTGTAACAGGACTTTTATTTGCATTTGTAATACCTGTAGGAATGTCATTACCTTTTGTTGCTATAGGAGCTTTTGTTTGTATAGCATTAGGAAAAATGATATTTGGTGGATTAGGTTGTAATATATTTAATCCTGCATTAGTAGGAAGAGCGTTTGTTCAAGCTTCATGGCCAGTAGCTATAACTACATTTACATTGGATGGAGTAGCTGGACCAACAATGCTAGATGCAATGAAAAGAGGACTACCTATGTCTCAAGTTTTAATTGGAGAAGGAAATATGTATGTTCAGGCTCTAATTGGAAAAATGGGAGGATGTATAGGAGAAACTTCAGCTATTGCATTAATAATTGGAGGAATTTATCTAGTTTATAAAAAGCAAATAGATTGGAAAATGCCAGTAATAATAGTTTTAACTGTAGCTGTATTCACAACATTATTAGGAGCAAAAGACCCTATAATGCATATAATATCAGGAGGGCTATTATTAGGAGCTATATTCATGGCTACTGATATGGTTACAAGTCCTGTAACACCAAAAGGAAAATTAATTTATGCTTTTGGTATTGGATTCTTAATTTCAATGATAAGAATGAAAGGTGGATATCCAGAAGGAACAGCTTTCTCTATTTTAATAATGAATGGTGTTACTCCATTAATTAATAAATATACTATGCCTAAAAAATTTGGGGAGGTGAAAGCTGATGGAAAGAAATAGATTTATACATTTTGGAGCTGTTTTATTAATAATTGCAGCTATTTCAGCTGGAACCTTAGCTTTTGTAAATGGAATGACTAAAGGAGTAATTGCTCAAAATAATATTAATGCTGCTAATAATGCTAGAAAAGAAGTACTTCCTGTTGCTGAGAAATTTGATGAAGCCCAAGCAGTAGAAAAAGAGGGACTAGCATTTATTCCAGGTTTTGATGGAACAAATCAAAAAGTTGGATATGTTGTAATAGTAACACAAGGAGGATATGGAGGAAATATTGTATTCTCTCTAGGTGTTGATTTAGATGGAAAAATTACAGGATTAAAAGTAATGAATCACCAAGAAACTCCAGGTTTAGGAGCTAAAATAACTGGAAGTGAATGGCAAGCATTATGGATAGGAAGAGATAAAGATTATCAATTCAATAAATCTGTAGATGCTTTTGCAGGAGCAACTGTTTCACCAAATGCAGTTTATACAGGAATTCAAAGAGCTTTATCAGTTTATGCGGAGGTGAATAAATAATGAGTAAAAGTAAATTAGGAATAGTAATAAATAGTATGATTAAAGAAAATCCTGTATTAGTATTACTATTAGGATTGTGCCCAACATTAGGAACTTCAACTTCGGCAATAAACGGAATGTCAATGGGACTTGCTACAACAGCAGTTTTAATATTTTCAAATATAATTATTTCTTTAATAAAGAAAGCTATACCAGATAAAGTAAGAATACCAGCTTTTATTATGGTTATTGCTTCATTAGTAACAGTTGTTCAAATGTTGATGGAAGCTTATACTCCAGATGTATATAAAGTTTTAGGACTTTATATTCCATTAATTGTTGTTAACTGTATTGTATTAGGAAGAGCTGAAAGTTTTGCTTCTAAAAATAGTGTTATAGATTCTATGTTTGATGGAATAGGGTCTGGATTAGGATTTACTTTAGCGTTAACTATATTAGGAATAATTAGAGAAATTTTAGGTAATGGAACTATCTTTAATATGACTATAGTTCCTGCTTCTTGGCAACCAGCTTTAATTTTCATATTACCTCCTGGAGGATTTATGACAATAGCTTGTGTTATCGCTTATCAAAATTATCTAAAACAAAAGAAGGGGGCATAGTAAATGGATTTTGGAAAATTATTTAGTATAATTATAACTTCTATCTTTATCCAAAACTATGTTTTCGGTAAAGTATTAGGAATTTGTCCATATATGGGAGTTTCTAAAAAAGTAGAATCTTCTATTGGAATGGGAATGGCAATAATATTTGTCATAACAATATCTTCAGGTATAACATGGACTATATATCAATATATGTTAGTTCCATTTGGATTAGAATATCTACAAACAATAATGTTTATATTAATAATAGCATCATTAGTTCAATTTGTTGAAATGGCTATTCAAAAGTTATCACCTAACTTATATAATGCTTTAGGAGTATATTTACCACTAATAACTACTAACTGTGTTGTTTTAGGAGTTGCTATTTTAAATATCCAAGAAGGATATAACTTTATAGAAACAATTTTTAATGGATTTGGTGCAGCTGTAGGATTCTCTTTAGCTTTATTGTTATTAGCAGGAATAAGGGAGAGAATAGAATATTCTGATATTCCAGAACCATTTAAAGGAGTGCCAATTGCATTTTTAACAGCAAGTTGTTTAGCTATGGCATTTATGGGATTTAGTGGAATGCAAATATAAGTTTTTTGGAGGTTATTATGAATAATGAAATTTTAATGGCCGTAGTAATCTTAGGAATAACAGGATTAGCTATGGGATTATTTTTAGCTTTTGCCTCTAAAAAATTTGAGGTTAAAGTAGATGAAAGAGTTGAAAAAATATCTGCATGTTTACCAGGAGCAAATTGTGGAGGATGTGGATTCCCAGGATGTGGAGGATATGCAGATGCTATTGTAAATAAGGGAGCTAAACTTAATATGTGTGCACCTGGAGGACCTGCAGTAGCAGAAAAAATAGGTGAAATAATGGGTGTTAAGGTAGAAGCTTCAACAGGAGATAAAATAGTAGCAAAAGTGCTTTGTCAAGGAAATTATGATAATGTTTCTATAAAATATAACTTTAGAGGAGACATAAAAACATGTGCTGCAGCTAATATATATGCTGGTGGAGAAAAATCATGTCAATATGCATGTTTAGGATTAGGAGATTGTGTTAAAGTATGTCCAGTTAATGCTATTAAAGTAGTAAATGGAGTGGCTACAATAGATCCTAAAATATGTGTTTCATGTGGAGCTTGTAAAAATGTATGTCCTAAAAATGTTATAGCAATGCTACCAGAAAAAAATATAGTAACAGTAACATGTTCTTCAAAAGATAAAGGAATAGATGCTAAGAAAAATTGTAAAGTTGCTTGTATAGGATGTGGAATGTGTGCTAAAGCTTGTCCAAAAGAAGCTATTATAGTAGAAAATAATTTAGCAAAAATTGACCCTTCAAAATGTGTAAATTGTGGTTTATGTGAGCTAAAATGTCCTACTTTGGCAATACTTAACTTAAGACATCCTAATGGACATGGGGTTAGAAAACCAAATCCAGCTCCAGTAACACCTAAACCAGAAATAAAAGAAGAAGTTAAATAAGAAAAATTAATAATAAAAAATAAAGAGGTTATATATAACCTCTTTATTTTTGAAAATATTAATAAAGGTAAAGAAATATGTAAAGAAATATCACATAATTAGCATAAAAAAAACAAAAAAAATTTTTAAAAAAAGTTTGAAAAAAATAAAAAAAAGCTTTGCAAAATCAGGAAAATATGATATAATTTTTCAGGTGTACAAAAGAGATCATCTTTTAAATTTTAAAACTTAAAGGAGGTGTATAATGGCTAACAAATTAAGAATCTATTTAAAAGCTTATGATCATATGTTATTAGATCAATCAGCTAAGAAAATAGCAGAAGTTGCAGAAAAGTCTGGTGCTGAAATAGTAGGACCTATGCCACTACCAACAAAAATAAAAAAATACACTGTATTAAGATCAGTACATGTAAACAAAGATTCAAGAGAGCAGTTTGAGATGAGAATTCACAGAAGAATGGTTGAAATCAAAAACTCTACTCAAAAAACAATATCATCATTAACAGCGGTTAACTTACCAGCTGGTGTTGGAATTGAAATTAAACAAGCGTAATAAAACACAAATGGCTGATTCTCGGGTAATTTGAAAATATAAATGTATCAAATTATCCTTACAGAATAATACAAGTTGACGCTTTTTTTAAAGCAAGGTCGTGGAACCACGAGGTCAAGTTGTCAACCAATATATTATTTGATGGAGGTATGAAACAAATGTCAGGAATTTTAGGAAAAAAAATCGGAATGACTCAAATCTTTGAAGATGGTAAGTTCGTTCCAGTAACAGTTGTAGAAGCTGGACCAAACTTTGTTCTACAAAAGAAAACAGTTGAAAATGACGGATATACAGCATTACAACTTGGTTTCGATGAGAAGAAAGAAAAGAATTCTACTAAACCTATGATGGGAATCTTCAATAAAGTTGGAGTAAAACCATTAAGATTCGTAAAAGAGGTTAAAGTTGATACTGTTGAAGGTTACGAATTAGGACAAGAAATTAAAGTAGATGTTTTAAATGGTGTTGAATATGTAGATATCACTGGAACATCAAAAGGAAAAGGAACTTCAGGTGTTATGAAGAGACATGGTTTTGGTGGAAACAGAGCATCTCACGGGGTTTCAAGAAACCATAGACTAGGAGGGTCAATAGGACAATCATCTTGGCCTGGAAAAGTTCTTAGAGGATTAAGAATGGCTGGACAACATGGAAATGCTACAGTTACAGTTCAAAATTTAAAAGTTGTTAAATTAGATGTAGAAAATAATGTAATCTTAATAAAAGGTGCTGTACCAGGTGCTAAAAACGGTTACCTTGTAGTAAGACCAGCTATAAAGAAATAAGGTTAGTAGAAGTGAAAGGAGGAAAAAAATGGCAGTTTTAAACATATATAACTTAGCAGGAGCACAAACTGGAACTGTTGAAGTTAAGGATTCTATATTTGGAATAGAGCCAAATAAAGTAGTTCTTCACGAAGTTCTTACTGCAGAACTAGCAGCTGCTAGACAAGGAAGTGCTTGTACTAAGACAAGAGCTATGGTTAGAGGAGGAGGAAGAAAGCCATTTAAACAAAAAGGTACTGGTAGAGCTAGACAAGGTACAATAAGAGCTCCACATATGGTAGGTGGAGGAGTTGTTTTTGGACCAACACCTAGAAGTTATGAGAAAAAAGTTAACAAAAAAGTTAGAGTTTTAGCTCTTAAATCAGCACTTTCTGTAAAATGTGCAAATGGAGACATCGTTGTATTAGATGGTGTTGTAGAAACTCCAAAAACTAAAACAATAGTTGCTTTAACAAAAGAATTAAATGCAACAACAAAACAAATGTTTGTAGTAAATGATTTAACTACAGCTAATGATTATAATTTATTCTTAGCTGCTAGAAACTTAGAAAATGCAGTTGTTTTTCAACCAAGTGAATTAGGAATTTATTGGTTATTAAAACAAAATAAAGTAATTATTACAAAAGAAGCATTAGCTACAATTGAGGAGGTGCTTGGATAGATGACAGCTTATGATATCATAAGAAAACCTCTAATCACTGAAAAAACTGAGCTTCTAAGAAGAGAGCATAATAAATATACTTTTGAAGTGAATAGAAAAGCAAATAAAATTGAAATAAAAAAAGCTGTAGAAGAAATATTCAACGTTAAAGTTGCTGAAGTTGCTACAGTAAATATAAAACCTGTAACAAAAAGACATGGTATGAAATTATACAAAACTCAAGCTAAAAAGAAAGCAATAGTAAAATTAGCTTCTGGAACAATTTCTTACTTTAAAGAAGCATAATAACGGCTAAAGATAGTTATAGGTCTCATAATAAAATTTTGGAGGATTAAGAAATGGCTATTAAAAAGATGAAACCAACAAGTGATGGAGTTAGACACATGTCTAGACTTGTTGTGCCTGAATTAAGTAAAGCAAGACCTGAAAAGTCTTTAACTGTGCCTTTAAAATCTGCATATGGAATAGATAACTTTGGACACAGAACAAATGTTAATAGACAAAAAGGTCATAAAAGATTATATAGAATAATTGATTTTAAAAGAAATAAATTAGATGTTCCTGCAACTGTTAAATCAATAGAATATGATCCAAACAGAACAGCAAATATAGCATTATTATATTATGCAGATGGAGCTAAAGCATATATATTAGCACCTAAAGGTTTAAAAGTAGGAGACATTGTAATGAACGGATCAAATGCTGAAATAAAACCTGGAAATGCATTAAAATTAAAAGATATGCCAGTTGGAGCACAAATTCATAATATTGAATTACAAGTAGGAAAAGGTGGACAATTAGTAAGATCTGCTGGAACAGCTGCAAGACTTGTTGCTAAAGAAGGAACTTATTGTCACGTTGAGTTACCATCAGGAGAACTTAGATTAATACATGGAGAATGTACAGCTACTATTGGAGAAGTAGGAAATGCTGAACATAACCTAGTTTCAATCGGAAAAGCAGGAAGAAATAGACTTATGGGAAGAAGACCTCATGTTAGAGGATCTGCAATGAACCCTTGTGACCACCCTCATGGAGGAGGAGAAGGAAAAGCTACTGTAGGTAGAAAATCACCATTAACTCCTTGGGGTAAACCAGCTCTTGGTGTTAAAACAAGAGGAAGAAAAGTATCTGATAAGTTTATCGTAAGAAGAAGAAACGATAAGTAATTTCGAGAGGAGGTAATATAGGTTATGGCAAGATCACTTAGAAAAGGACCTTTTTGTGATCATCATCTAATGAAAAAGGTTGAAGATGCTAAGGCAAACAATAACTTAAAAGCAGTTATAAAAACTTGGTCAAGAAGATCAACAATATTCCCTAACTTCATAGGATTAACTTTTGGAGTTTATAATGGAAAAAAACATATACCAGTATATGTAACTGAACAAATGGTTGGACATAAATTAGGAGAATTTGCACCTACAAGAACTTATCATGGACATACAAAAGGTAAATAAAAAGTAGGAAAGAATATATATTTGAGTTAAAAAATAAAAAAGGAGGAGAAACTAGTGGAAGTAAAAGCAAGTACTAGATTCGTGAGAATGTCTCCAAGAAAAGCTAGATTAGTAGCTGACTTAGTGAGAGGAAAATCAGCTCTAGAAGCACTAGATATATTAGAATTTACAAATAAAAAAGCAGCTAGAATTATAAAGAAAACTTTAGCATCAGCAATAGCTAATGCTACACATAATGCAAAACTAGATGATGAAAAATTAGTTATATCTACAATAATGATCAATGATGGACCAGCTCTTAAGAGAATGAGTCCTAGAGCAATGGGAAGAGCAGATATAATAAGAAAACCAACAGCTCATGTTATCGTTGGAGTATCTGAGAAGTAGTTTATTAAGGAGGTTAACAACTGTGGGACAAAAAGTAGACCCTAGAGGATTAAGACTTGGAATAACAAGAACTTGGGACTCTAACTGGTATGCAGATAAAAAGGAATATGTAAAATATTTCCATGAAGATGTAAAAATCAGAGAGTTCGTAAAGAAAAATTATTTCCATGCTGGGATATCAAAAGTTAATATAGAAAGAACATCACCTTCACAAGTAGTTGTAATAATTCATGCAGCTAAAGCTGGAATTGTTATTGGTAGAAAAGGTGCTGAAATAGAAGAATTAAGAGTAAAATTAGAAGCTTTAACTGGAAAAAAAGTATTAGTTAAAGTATTAGAAGTTAAAAACTTTAATAGAGATGCTGTATTAGTAGCAGAAAATATAGCTGGATCAATTGAAAAAAGGGTAGCATATAAAAGAGCTGCTAATCAGGCTATAATGAGAGCTATGAAATCAGGAGCAAAAGGAATTAAAGTTATGATTTCAGGAAGATTAAATGGAGCAGAAATAGCAAGAGCTGAATGGATGGTAGAAGGAAAAGTTCCTTTACATACATTAAGAGCTGATATAGATTATGCTACTGCAACAGCTCATACAACATATGGAGCATTAGGAATAAAAGTATGGATATTTAACGGAGAAGTACTTCCAACTAAGAAAGAAGGAGGGGAAGCGTAATCATGTTAATGCCTAAAAGAACAAAACATAGAAAAATGTTTAGAGGAAGAATGAAAGGTTCTGCTCAAAGAGGAAACACTGTAGCATTTGGAGATTATGGATTACAAGCTTTAGAACCAGCTTGGATAACAAATAGACAAATAGAAGCATGTAGAGTTGGAATAAACAGAACATTTAAAAGAGAAGGAAAAACATTTATAAGAATATTCCCTGACAAACCAATTACAGCTAGACCAGCTGGAGTGAGAATGGGAAAAGGTAAAGGAGCAGTTGAAGGTTGGGTTTGCGTAGTAAAACCTGGAAGAATGATGTTTGAAGTTTCTGGTGTAAGTGAAGAATTAGCATTAGCAGCTTTAAGAAAAGCTTCTATGAAATTACCTATTAAATGTAAAATAGTAAAAAAAGAGAATGGCGGTGAGAATTAATGAAAGCTAAGGATATAAGAGAAATGTCTACTGAAGACTTAGTGGTTAAGTGTAAAGAACTTAAAGAAGAATTATTCAATCTAAAATTTCAACTTTCATTAGGACAATTAACTAACACTGCTAGAATCAGAGAAGTTAGAAGAGAAATTGCTAGAATGAATACAATATTAAATGAAAGATAAGATTTTTTATAGATAATTCTTGGAAATAGGAGGTCAAAACCTTGAGAAACGATAGAAAAGTAAGAGAAGGTGTAGTTGTTTCTGATAAAATGGATAAAACAATAGTTGTTGCAATAGCTACAATGGTTTTACATCCAATTTATAAAAAAAGAGTTAAGAAAACAACTAAGTTTAAAGCCCACGATGAGAATAATGTAGCTCAAGTTGGTGATAGAGTAAGAATAATGGAAACTAGACCATTATCAAGAGATAAAAGATGGAGATTAGTTGAAGTTTTAGAAAGAGCAAAATAATCCAATAATTTTGGAAGGAGGATATTTTAATGGTACAACAACAAACTATCCTTAATGTTGCAGACAACTCAGGTGCTAAAAAGATAATGGTTATCAGAGTACTTGGTGGAACTAAAAAAAGATTTGGAAAAATCGGAGACATAGTTGTAGCATCAGTAAAGGAAGCAATACCTGGTGGTAACGTTAAAAAAGGTGACGTAGTTAAAGCTGTCATTGTTAGAACAAGAAAAGAATTAAGAAGAGAAGATGGATCATATATAAAATTTGATGATAACGCAGGTGTTATAATCAACAATAATAATGAACCTAAAGCAACAAGAATTTTTGGACCTGTTGCAAGAGAATTAAGAGCTAAAAACTTTATGAAAATAGTATCTCTTGCTCCAGAAGTAATATAGAGAGGAGGCTAATACTGTGGCTAAACCTAAAGTAAAATTTGTTCCAGCATCATTACATGTAAAAACTGGAGATACAGTTTATGTAATATCTGGTAAAGATAAAGGAAAAACAGGAAAAGTATTAAAAGTATTCCCTAAAAAAGGAAAAGTAGTAGTTGAGGGAGTAAACGTAGTAACTAAGAACTTAAAACCATCTCAAGTGAACCCACAAGGTGGAGTTGTTACTAAACCAGCTCCAATGTTTTCATCAAAAGTAATGTTATTTGATGCAAAAGCAGGAAAACCAACAAGAGTTGGATATAAAGTTGTAGATGGAAAAAAAGTTAGATACTCAAAAGTGTCTGGTGAAGTTCTATAAGAAGGGAGGATAACGTAAGTGTCTAAATATATTTCTAGATATCATAAATTATTTGATGAAGTAATCAAAGAAAATTTAATGAAAGAGTTAGACTTAAAGAATGTAATGGAATGTCCAACTCTAGAAAAAATAATAGTAAATATGGGAGTTGGAGAAGCAACTCAAAATGCTAAATTAATGGAAGCAGCAATGAATGATTTAGCAATAATAACTGGACAAAAACCAGTAGAAAGAAGAGCTAAAAAATCAGAAGCTGGATTTAAATTAAGAGAAAATCAAGCAATCGGTGCAAAAGTTACTTTAAGAAAGGAAAGAATGTATGATTTCCTTGATAGATTAATAAATGTTGTACTTCCAAGAGTTAGAGACTTTGAAGGAGTTCCAACAAATTCATTTGATGGAAGAGGAAACTATTCTTTAGGATTAAGAGATCAATTAGTTTTCCCTGAAATAGAATTTGATAAAGTTGAGAAATTACAAGGTATGTCTATCACAATAGTATCTTCTGCTAAAACTGATGAAGAAGGAAGAGCTTTACTTAAGGCTTTCGGAATGCCTTTTAAAAAGTAATTGGTAAGGAGGATAAGGAATGGCTAAAAAGTCAATGATCGCTAGAGATGTTAAAAGAGCGGCACTTTGTGATAAATATGCAGCTAAAAGAGCTGAATTAAAGAAAAGAGTGTTAGAGGGAGATACTGAGGCAATGTTTGAATTAAACAAATTACCAGTAAACTCTTCAGCTGTTAGACAAAAAAATAGATGTCAAATTGATGGAAGACCAAGAGGATTCATGAGAGAATTTGGAATTTCAAGAGTTAAATTTAGACAATTAGCAGGTGCAGGATTAATTCCTGGAGTAAAAAAATCATCTTGGTAAAATATACCATTGATTAAGGAAGGAGGATTAACTAAATGTTTTTAACAGATCCAATCGCAGATATGTTAACAAGAATCAGAAACGCTAACGCAGTTATGCATGAGAAAGTTGATGTTCCATATTCTAACTTAAAACTTACATTAGCTAAGATTTTAAAAGATGAAGGATATATAGCTAACTATAAAGTAATAACTGATGAAAATATAAAAAATATAAGAATATATTTAAAATACGAAGGAAAAGAAAGAGTAATTAAGGGATTAAAAAGAATTTCTAAACCAGGTAGAAGAGTTTATGCTCAAGTTGATGAGTTACCAAGAGTTCTTTCAGGTTTAGGAATAGCAATTGTATCTACTTCAAAAGGAATTGTTACAGATAGAGTAGCAAGAAAAGAGAATGTAGGTGGAGAAATCCTTGCATTCGTATGGTAATTAAACTAGGAGGTGTCCATTAATGTCAAGAATAGGTAAAAAACCTATAGTGGTACCTGCTGGGGTTACAGTTACAGTAGATGGAAATGTTGCTACTGTAAAAGGACCTAAAGGTACTTTAACAAAAGAATTTAATAAAAATATAACTATAAAAGTAGAAGGAAATCACATCATTGTTGAAAGACCAAATGATGAAATAGAAATGAGAGCTTTACATGGAACAACTAGAGCATTACTTCACAACATGGTTGTTGGAGTAAGTGAAGGATTTAAAAAAGTTTTAAATCTAGTAGGGGTTGGATATAGAGCAGCAGTTCAAGGAAAAGGATTAGAATTATCTTTAGGATATTCACATCCTGTAAAAATTGATCCAGTAGATAATATCACTTTTACAGTTGAAAAAAATACAACTATAATAGTTGAAGGAATAGAGAAAGATTTAGTTGGACAAATAGCAGCTAACATCAGATCTAAGAGAGCTCCAGAGCCTTATAAAGGAAAAGGAGTTAAATATGCTGATGAGGTAATCAGAAGAAAAGAAGGTAAAAAATCATAGGATATAGCTCAAAAAGGAGGTAAGTGAGTTGTTTAAGAAAGTAGATAGACAAGCTGTTAGAGAAAGAAAACACTTATCAATTAGAAATAAAATTTCTGGTACAGCAGAAAGACCAAGACTTTCTATATATAGATCAAACACTAATATGTTTGCACAATTAGTAGATGATGTTAATGGAGTAACTTTAGTTTCTGCATCAACTATAGATAAAGAACTAAAAGGAACTTTAGCAAACGGTGGAAACGTAGAAGCAGCTAAAGCAGTTGGAAAATTATTAGCTGAAAGAGCTGTAGCAAAAAATATAAAAGATGTAGTATTCGATAGATCAGGATACATTTATACAGGAAGAGTATCTGCTCTTGCAGAAGCAGCAAGAGAAAATGGATTAAACTTCTAATTTTATAAGAGAGGAGGACTTCACTTGTCTAAGTTAATTGAAAATAGAGAAGAAAAAGAATTTGAAGAAAAACTATTAAAAATTTCTAGAGTTTCTAAGACAACTAAAGGAGGAAGAACTATATCTTTCTCAGTTTTAGCTGCTGTAGGAAATAAAGAAGGAAAAATAGGAATTGGATTAGGAAAAGCAAATGGTGTACCAGATGCTATAAGAAAGGCTGTAGCTGCTGCTAAGAAAAACATGATTGATGTTTCTCTTAAAGGTAGAACTATACCTCATGAAATAGAAGGAAAATGGGGAGCAACTACTGTATGGATGTCACCTGCATACGAAGGAACTGGAGTTATTTCTGGATCTTCATGCAGAGAAATCCTTGAATTAGTAGGAGTTCATAACATATTAACAAAAATTAAAGGTTCTAAAAATAAACACAATGTTGCTAGAGCAACAATAGAAGGTTTAAGATTATTAAGAACTGCTGAAGAAGTAGCTGCTTTAAGAGGAAAAACTGTTAAGGAAATCTTAAGCTAGGAGGTTTAGAGGAAAATGGCAAAGGTTAGAATAAGACTTGCAAAAAGTATAATAGGAAGAAAGCCTAACCATATAGCAACTGTAAAGTCGCTAGGGCTTAAGAAAATGAATAGTGTAGTAGAACACGAACTTACTCCTGAAATTAAGGGTAAAATAGAATTAGTTTCTTACTTATTAGATGTAGAGGAGGTGCAATAATCAATGAATTTAAACGAATTACAACCTTCTGTACCTAGAAAAAACAGAAAAAGAGTAGGAAGAGGAGAATCTTCTGGTTGGGGAAAAACAGCTGGAAAAGGAAGTAATGGACAAAAATCTAGATCTGGAGCAGGATTAAAACCTGGTTTTGAAGGTGGACAAATGCCTGTAATTAGAAGAACTCCAAAAAGAGGATTTAGTAACTATCCATTCAAAAAAGAATATACAATAATTAATTTAGATACATTAAATAGATTTGAGGAAGGAACAGTAGTAACTCCTGAAATCTTATTAGAAGCTGGATTAATTAAAAAATTAAATGATGGAGTTAAAGTTTTAGGAAATGGAGTTTTAGAAAGAAAAGTTTCTGTAGAGGCTCATAAAGTTTCTAAATCTGCTCAAAAAGCTATTGAAGAAAAAGGTGGAACAGTAGAAATCATCGAAGTTAAAACTTTTGCTGATGTAGCAAAAAACAATAAATAATTGTTTAATAAAAAGCGAGGTGAAAAACTTTGACTTTAATGGAAAGCTTTAACAATAAGTTAAGAGGAGTTGTAAAAATTCCGGAGCTAAGATCGAGAATTATTTTTACCTTGTTGATGTTTTTAGTTGCTAGAGTAGGGACATTTATCCCTGCTCCAGGAATTGATATTGATAGATTATCAGCAATGACAGCTCAAAATGATTTATTAGGTTTTATTAACATGTTTTCAGGTGGAGCTTTTCAAAGAATTTCTATTTTTGCTTTAGGAATTGTGCCATATATCAATGCTTCTATTGTATTTAGTTTACTTGCTGTTATTATCCCTAAAATTGATGAAATTCAAAAAGAAGGAGAATCAGGAAGAAATAAAATAAATCAATGGACAAGATATGTCACAATCTTTATTGCTATAATGCAGGGAATAGGAGTTTGTGTTTGGTTAACATCTGCTGGATTAGTAATTGAACCTGGATTTAGATTCATGCTTGTAACTATTACTATACTTACAGCAGGAACTGTGTTCTTGATGTGGGTAGGGGAACAAATTTCTGTTAATGGAATAGGAAATGGAGTTTCTTTATTGATCTTTTTAAATATAATATCAAGAGGCCCTTCCAGTATAGTTCAAACTATACAATTAATGAAAGGAAGTAAATTTATAATACCTGTGCTGATAGCAGTAGCTATTGCAGCTATTTTATCGGTATCTGTGATTGTTTTATTTCAATTAGGACAAAGAAAAATACCAGTTCATTATGTAGGAAAAGGATTTGGAGTAAGAGGAGGAGTTGCACAAAACTCATATATTCCTTTAAAATTAAATACATCTGGAGTTATGCCAGTTATTTTTGCTTCTGTAATGATGATGATACCATCTTTATTGATAAGGTCATTACCAACAACTTTTCCATATAGAGATTATTTAGTATTATTCTTTGATCAAAAACATCCGGTACATATGATATTATATGCATTAATAATAATATTCTTTTCTTTCTTTTATACAGCAATTATGTTTGACCCTGAAAGAGTTGCAGATAATTTAAAACAAGGTGGAGGGACTATTCCTGGAATAAGACCTGGTGAAGAAACAGTTGAGTATTTAGAAGGAGTTGTAACTAGAATTACTTGGGGAGGGGCTATCTTTTTAGCCATTATAGCTATTTTACCAATGGCTATATTTACAGCATTAGGATTACCAGTATTCTTTGGTGGAACTGGAATAATAATTGTTGTTGGAGTAGCTTTAGATACAGTTCAACAAATAGATGCTCATTTAGTAATGAAAGAATATAAAGGATTTCTATAAAAATAACACAGCTTTTCTGTGTTATTTTTATTTATAAAGATATATGACTACTCTTTGAAAGTATGTTTATATATAAATATATTATTTATGGAGGAATAAATGGAAAATTTAGAGTTAAAAAATAAATTTGATAGTTTAGTGAAATATAATGAAGAGAATACAAAAATAACAGTAGCAGTAGCTATGAGTGGTGGAGTAGATAGTTCAGTAACAGCCTATCTTTTAAAGAAACAGGGATATAATATTTTTGGTGTTACAATGAAAACAACAGATCAAAGTATAGATGGTGATGCTAAAAAGGTATGTGATGATTTAGGAATAAAACATTATATTTTGGATGTTTGTGAAAAATTTAAAAAAGAGGTTATAGATTATTTTGTAAGTGAATATGAAAATGGAAGAACTCCTAACCCATGTGTTGTATGTAATAAACATATAAAAATGGGAGAATTAATAGATTTTTCTATAGAAAAAGGTGCTGATTATATGGCTACAGGACATTATAGTAATATAGAAAATGGATTATTAAAAATAGGAGATGACCTAACAAAAGACCAAGTATATTTTTTATCTCAAGCAAAAGAGGAAAAGGTTAAAAGATTAATGTTTCCTTTAGGGAAATTAACAAAAGCAGAGGTAAGAGAATTAGGAAAATATTTAGGAGTAAGGGTATTTGCAAAAAAAGATTCTCAAGAAATTTGTTTTGTAGAAGATGGAAAATTGGAAGAATTTTTATTTACAAGTACAAATGGAAAGATTGCTAAAAAAGGAAATTTTGTAGATAAAAATGGAAAAATTTTAGGAAAACATATGGGATTAGGTTTTTATACTATTGGTCAAAGAAAAGGTTTAGGAATATCTGGAAGTTCTCCTTATTATATAATAGGTTTTAATAAAGAAAAAAATGAAATTATATTAGGAAATAATGAAGATTTATTTAAAGAAAGTCTAATAGCAACTGATATAAATCTTTTTAAATATAGAAAATTAGATGAAATTAGTGATAAAACTTTTTTAGCTAAGACTAGATCAAGAGATAAGTTTCATCTTTGTAAAATAATAATTTTATCAGAAAATGAGGTAAAAATAGAATTTTTAAATGAGAAAGTAAGAGCAATTACTCCAGGACAATTATTGACTCTTTATGATGAAGAATACAGAGTTATTTTGAGCGGATTTATAAAAAAATAAAAATTTCTTTTATTTTCAATAGTTTTGTAAAAAAATCTAACTTTAACTTAAAAAATATTGACAAAATAGAAAGAATATGATAAAATTTTTGAAGTGGAGAGCTATCCTAATTGGTAAGGAATCGGTCTTGAAAACCGACGCCGTAAGGCTTTAGAGTTCGAGTCTCTAGTTCTCCGCCAGTGGTGAAGTGGCAGAGCTGGCCGAATGCGCTCCCCTGCTAAGGGAGTGTACCAATTAAAAATGGTACCGAGAGTTCAAATCTCTCCTTCACCGCCATTTAGGATATAAGGGTAGTCTAACTACCTTTTTTTATTATAAGTACTCGTAGCTCAATTGGATAGAGCACTTGACTACGGATCAGGGTGTTGGGGGTTCGATTCCTCTCGAGTACGCCATTCAAAAAATAAAACTGTTAATTAGGTTTACTAATTGACAGTTTTTTTATTATATGTTAAATTTTTATTATAGAAATTTAAAATGAGAGGTTATTATGAAAAAAATTTTAATAATAGAAGATGAAAAAGAGTTAGCTTATTCTATAGAACTTTTTTTAAGAAAAGAAAATTTTGAAACCTTTGTAATTTTTGATGGTGATAAAGCTTTAGAAAAATTTTATAATCTTACTCCAGACTTAGTATTATTAGATATTAATTTACCAAATAAAAATGGATGGGAAATTTGTAAAGAAATAAGAGAGAATTCAACACTTCCAATTATAATGATGACGGCTAGAGATAGTGAATTTGATGAATTATATGGATTAGAATTAGGAGCTGATGATTATGTGACAAAACCAATAAATTTAAAAATTTTACTTGCTAGAATAAAAAGAATATTAAAAATAGATGGTAAAAGTAATTATTATTTTGAAGGAATGTCATTTGATATAAGAACTTTGGAATTATCAATTAATGATGAAAAAATAGAATTATCTCCTAAAGAAGCACAACTTTTAGAATATTTTATAAAAAATAAAAATTTTATTCTAACTAGAGAAAAATTAATAAATGAAATTTGGGGCTTTGATTATGATGGCGGAGATAGAGCAGTAGATACATTGGTAAAAAGACTTAGAAAAAAATTAGGTAAGTATTCTGATAGAATTAAAACATTGAGAGGAATGGGATATTCTTATGAAGAAAAGAAAATTTAATTTTTCTAAAAAATTATTAATTTTTTCGATAACTATAAGTATAGTAGGAATTTTGATTACTCAATTTTTAAATTTGACTTTTTTAGATAAATTTTATATTTATAGAAAAAAAATAGAAATACCTTACATAGCAAATAATGTAAAAAAATTAAAGAATAATGAAGAAAAATTATTAGAATATATAATAGAAGAAAATTCAGAAAATGGAGTTCAAATAATTTTAGGAAAAAAGATAGTTCCAAATTATAGAAGAATTAAAAATGAACATTATCATATTTTAAAAAGAAACTTGCCTGAAAGAAAAGTAATCATAAGAAATACAAAAACTGGTGGAAGATATCTAACTTATTATGATACTATTGATGGAAAAACTCCATTAACAATATTTCTTCCATTAGTGTCTTTTGATAATTATAGGGTTGAAGTTTTTATAATACAAGGAATTTCTATTTTTATAGCATTGATTATTAGTTTTATTTTTGCTAATTTCTTTTCAAAAAAACTTACTAAAAATATTCAAAAATTAAGAGATGCTTCTCAAAAAATATCAAATCAAGATTTTATAGATAAAATTGGCATACATACAAATGATGAAATAGAAGAGTTAGCTATTTCTATAGAAAAAATGTCAAATAATTTAAAAATTTCAATTAATGATTTAAGAAATTTTGTTGGAAATGCATCTCATCAATTAAAAACTCCAGTGTCAATAGTTAATATGATTTCTCAAAATCTAGAATCAAATACTGATTTGTCAGAAAAAGAGAAGAAAAAATTATATGCTGCTCTTATAAGAGAAACAAGAGAGATGTCAGAACTTATAAATAATCTTCTTTTTTTATCTAAAATTTCGTATTCAAAAAATAATTTGATTAAAAAGGAATTTATTTTAAGAGAAGTTATACAAGAAAGTTTGAGTAAATATGAATTAATTGAGTTAGAAAAAGATTTAACACTAAATATTGATATAGAGAAAGATATAAAAATTAATACAGATTATAGATTTTTTAAAGTTGTAATTGATAATCTAATTGAAAATTCTTTTAAATATTCTCCTGAAAATTCAGAAATAAATGTTTTTTATAAAAATAATATGCTTATAATTAAAAATAAAATAAAAAATGTTATAAAAGAAAAGTCTGAAGAACTTTTTTTTCCTTTTAAAAGAGGAAGTAACTCATTAAATGAAAGTATAGATGGGTCAGGATTAGGATTATCTATAATAAAAAATGTATTGGAATTATTGGAGATATCTTTTGATTTAGATATTGAGAATGATATTTTTACTTTTAAAATGAAAATTTAAAAAAGGGATTATAAATCCCTTTTTTAATTTTGAGAGAATAAAACTTCATCTTCTGATTCAAATTTTAAAGAACCATTAGGAGTCAAATAATTTTTACCTCTTTTTACAGATATTATATGTATTCCTTTTTCACCTAAATTTAAATCTTTTATTTGTTTATTTAAATAATCAGAATATTGAGTAATATATAATTTTTTTATTGCTAGTTCTTCTATTTCATCCAAAGATATTTCATTATTTTCTTTCTCTTCTTCTAACAGACCAAGATATTTAGCTATAAATTTTAAACTTGTTCCTTGAATTAACACAGAAAATACTACCATATAAAATATCATATTGAACATCATTTGAGAATTCTCTAAATTATGTGTTACAGCCATTATTGAAAATATTATGGGAACTGCTCCTTTTAAACCAGCCCATGAAACAAAAATCTTTTCTTTTATATCAAATTTAAAAATAGAAAGAAGAGAAAAAACTACAATAAATCTTCCTAAAATAATAACTAAAATAGCCAAAAAAGTTCCAGTCCAGATAACAGCTAAAAATTGTGAAGGAAATACTAATAAACCTAAAATTAAGAACATTGTAATTTGCATAATCCAAGAAAAAGCTCTCATATTTCTCAAAAGATTTATTCTATATTCAAATTTTTCATTTCCTACTAAAATTCCCATTAAATAGATTGCTAAGAAACCATTTCCATTTAATAAATTTGTTAAAGAATAACAGATAAATAGAAAAGAAATTACATGAATAATCAAAAATTCTTCTCTTTTTATAGATAAAAATTTAGATATTGGGATAGTTATTTTTCCAAATATGAATCCTAAAGTTCCTCCTATAAGAATTTGTTTTAATAAAAATATTATTCCATTAATAATATCTAAATTTCCAATTTTATAAATAGAAATAAAGAATAATATAAGAACATAGGCCATTGGGTCATTACTTCCTGATTCAATTTCTATTACAGTTTTAACTTTTTTATTTAATTTTGACTCACCTAATATAGATATTACAGCAGCAGCATCAGTAGAGGATACAAAAGCTCCAAATATTAAAGATTCCATCCAAGAAAAATCTGTTAAAAAATAAGTAAAAATAGCTGACAATATAGCTGTTAAAAAAACTCCTAAAGTAGCTAAAGTCCCACTAGGATATAAAGAAGATATAACATCATTTTTATTAGTTTCCAAAGCTCCACTAAATAAAATAAATAGAAGGGCAAAATTTCCTATATTTTGAGCTAAATTATAATCTTCAAATTCAATTCCTCCTATTCCCTCTGAACCAGCTAACATTCCTATAAAAATAAACATAATTAACAAAGGAACTTTTATTTTATGTGATATTTTTATTGAACAAAGACTAAAAAATAATAATAAACCAAAAATAAAGATATAAGATTCTATTTTTAAGACCTCCTTTTTTGTATACTATTATATATTATAACATTTTATTCAAATAAAAACAATTAAATAAATTTATATTGAATTTCAATTAAATAACATTATATAATGAAAATAATAATTTTATTTTTAGGAGAAAGCTTATGACAAAATATAAAATTTTAGAAATTTTATTAAAAAATAAAGGAACTTTTGTTTCGGGAGAACATCTTAGTTCTGTTCTTTTAGTTTCTAGGACAGCTATTTGGAAAGGAATTAATTCTTTGAAAAAAAGCGGTTATAATATAATAGGGGTTAATAATAAAGGTTACTGTTTATATGATGATAATAATATAAATGAATTTGATATAAAAACAAATATTCAATGTAAAGAAATTGGAAGTAAGATTTTATATTTTGAGCAAATAGATTCTACAAATACTTATATAAAAAAAGAAGTTGATTCTTTACAACATGGAACAGTAGTAATAGCTGAAGAACAAATTAATGGAAGAGCAAAAAATGAAAAGTATTTTTATTCTCCAAAAGAGAAAGGAATATATATGAGTATCTTATTAAAAAAGAATATTTTTTTAGATTCTTTAAAATTATTATCTTTGACATCAACTGTAGCTGTAATTAGAGGAATATTTCAATCAACTGGTATTTCTCCAATGAGTGATTGGAACAGTATAATGATTAATAATAAAAAAGTAGCTGGAATTTTAACAGAATGTAATATAGAATGTGATACTAATAATATAGAATATATTGTTATTGGAATAGGAATTAATGTTAATAATTTATCTTTTCCAAAAACTATTAAAGATAAAGTTACATCACTTAGACTAGAAAAAGGAGTAGAAATAAATAGAAAAACTTTAATTTGTAATATATTGAATGAACTAGAAAACTTAATATGTGATAAGCGTTATATTTCAAATAGAAAAATTCTAATAGAAGAGTATTTAAAAGATTTTTTATTTCTTGATAAAGTTGTTACATTAAAAACTAATACAAGAATAATAGTTGGAAAAGTTATTGGAATTAATGAAAAAGGTGGAGTAATTCTTCTTAAAGAAAATAATAAAAAAGAAATTTTTTATACAGGAGTTCTTCAAAATAAATAATATAGATATTTTGTTTTAAATTAAGAAAAAAATAACGTAAATAAAACTAAAAAAAATTAAAAAGTTATTGACAAAATAAAAAATATAAGCTAAAATTTTATTAGGTAATAATCCTGTATACAAAATTCGGGATTTAATAATAAAGGAGGAAGGAATATGAAATTTAAATTATCTAAAAAATTATTAGTATTTTCTTTAATGCTTGGGTTATCTTTAACTTCTTTTTCAGCAAAAGATCCAGGGAAAAATTATCCTAAAAGACCAGTAGAATTATGCGCGCCAGCTGGAGCCGGTGGAGGATGGGATTTAACAGCTAGAACAATAGCTAAAGTTTTAAAAGATGAAAAACTTATAAAAGTTCCAACTCCAGTCGTAAATAGACCTGGTGGAGGTGGAGGTGTAAACCTTGCTTATATGCAAACTAAAAAAGGTGATGGTCAAATGTTATCAATTTATTCACCACCACTAATTTTATTACACTTAACAGGAACATCTGAACTAGGGTATCAAAATACAACACCAATTGTAGGATTAATATCAGATTATGGAGCATTTGTTGTAAAATCTGATTCAAAATATAAAACAATTAATGATGTTATGGAGGCTTTGAAAAAAGATCCAAAGAGTGTAAAAGTTGGAGGAACTTCTGCAGCAGGAAGTATGGATCACATACAATTTTTATTAATGGCTAGAGCTGCTGGAGTTGAAAAGATAGAAGATATAGACTTTGTAAGTTTCCAAGATTCTGGAATCACTCAAATATTGGGAGGACATGTAGATATTTATTCAACAGGGTTATCAGAAGTTGAAGGATTATTACAAACAGGAAATTTAAGAGCTCTTGCATCAACAGCTGAAAAAAGAGTAGGAAAAGGAGTATTAGCTGAAGTTCCTACTTGTAAAGAAATGGGAATAGATGCTAGTTATATTAACTGGAGAGGAGTTTTTGCTAACCCAGATGTACCAGATTATGTAGTTTCATATTGGACAGATGTATTTACAAAAATGGTAGAAACTGATGGATGGAAGGAAGCTTTAGAAAGAAATGGATGGGAACCACAATTTATGGTTGGAGAAGACTTTATTAAATTCTTAGAAGAACAAGAAGAAGCTTCAAAAATTATTTTAGAAGAAATTGGAATGTTAAAAAAATAATTTAAACTATTATAAAATATGAGGAGATATAATAATCTCCTCATTATTTAAAAGGAGAAAGATATGACAGGAGTTATAGCCTTAGTTTTAGGAATAGTGTATTTAATAGCTTTATATCATATACCAACAGCTGCAATAGGAAGTCCTTATGCTCCAATATATTTTCCAGCAATGTTAGGTTCAGGAATGGTGATATTGGGTATATTACAGTTAATAAAAGATAAAAAAATAAAAGTGAATCAATATACAAGTGATAAAACATTTCCTTTAATAATAAAAACAGGAATTATAATAATAATATATGCTCTTTTATTTGATTTAATAGGATATGTTATTTCAACTATGATTTTTATGTTTATGATGTTATACTTATTTAATGGAAGAGAAAAATTAGTCCGTTCTGTAATAGTATCTGTTCTTTTTAGTATTTTAATTTATGTGGCATTTTCAAAATTATTAGGAATTTATCTTCCAGTAATGCCATTCTTGTATATTTAGAGGAGGATATTATGGAGACTTTACAATTTTTATTACATGGCTTTGGAGTAGCTTTAGAGCCAATTAATCTAATGTGGGTTACTATTGGTGGAGTTTTAGGAACAATAGTTGGGATGTTACCAGGATTAGGACCAGCAACGGGAGTAGCCGTTTTATTACCTTTAACATTTACTATGGGAGCTGAAGCGGCAATGATCACAATGGCTGGAGTTTATTATGGGGCTATGTTTGGTGGATCAAGAAGTTCTATATTAATTAATACTCCAGGAGATGGAGCAGCAGTTGCAGCAACATTTGATGGATATCCAATGGCTAAAAATGGAAAGGCTGAATCAGCACTAGCAATATCAGCTATAGCTTCTTTTATAGGTGGTGGATTATCAATAATATTTATGATTGTTTCAGCTAAAGCAGTAGCTCAATTTGCATTAAAATTTGGACCAGCAGAATATTTTATGTTGATGATTTTTGCTCTTGCAGCTACAGCTTCAATGTCAAGAGGAAATATGATAAAAGGTTTTATTTCCATGATAATAGGATTAATGATTTCTACAATAGGTCTTGATGCACAATCAGGAGTTCAAAGATTTACTTTTGGAATTATGGAACTTCAAGGTGGAATAGACTTTTTAGTTGTTATAATAGCTATTTATGCTTTAGGAGAAGTTTTTAAAAGTTTTAAAATAATAGGAAAAGATGACTCTGTGGATATGCAAACTAAATTTGGAAAAATTTGGATTACTAAAGAAGAGTGGAAAAGAACAAAGTGGCCAATTCTTAGAAGTGCTCCATTAGGATTCTTTATAGGAGCTTTACCAGGAGCAGGAGGAACAATGGCTTCTTTAATGGCATATAATAATGAAAAACAAATGTCTAAAAATCCTGAAAATTTTGGAAAAGGAGAAATAATAGGATTAGCAGCTCCAGAATCAGCTAATAATGCTGCATCAGTTGGAGCATTTATTCCTATGTTATCCTTAGGAGTACCTGGTTCAGGAACAACAGCTGTAATGATGGGAGCTTTATTAATGCTAGGAATTCAACCAGGACCAATGTTATTTGTCCAACATCCTGATATAGCTTGGGGATTAATAGCAAGTATGTTTATTGGAAATATAATTTTAGCTATAGTCAATATTCCATTAGCAGGAATTTTGGTAAGAGTTCTTGCAATACCAGGAAAAGTATTATATCCATTAGTATTAGGATTAGCCTTTGTTGGAACATATGCTATAGGAAATTCAATTATAGATTTCTTCTTATTATTAATATTTGCTTTAGTAGGATATGTAATGAATAAAGAAGATATTCCAACATCTCCTTTAATTTTAGCAATTATAGTTGGAAATATGATGGAACAATCATTTAGACAAGCAATGGTTATATCTAATAACAATATAGGAATTTTCTTTAAATCAGGAGTTTCGATTGTATTATTTATATTGACAATAGGAAGTGTTTTATTTTCATTATATAAATCTCATCAAGATAAAAAAATGAATAAATAAAAATTAAAATAAGAGAAAGGACTCTTTCTCTTATTTTTAATAAAATTGATGTTAAAATAAAATATTTTCTAATGTAATTTTTAGGAGGAACAAAAAATGATTGGTATTTGTGGAAATGAAAAAGATTCAGATGTTTTGATAACTGTTGATTTAAATCATGAAGGAATAGAAATTATTATTGAATCTAAATTAAAAAAAATGTTTGGAAAATTAATGGAAAAAGCTGTTAAGGAAGTTATAGAAGAAATGAGTATAAAAAATGCTAAAATATTAGTTCAAGATTTTGGGGCTTTAGATTTTGTAATAAAAGCAAGAACAAGAACAGCTATAAGAAGAGCAATGAATGGAGGGGAAAAATAGTGGGAATAAAAAGATCAAGAAGAACAATGATGTTTTCTCCAGCAACTAACCCAAAAATGTTAGTGACTGCTCATTTATATGGAGCAGATTGTGTTATCTTTGATTTAGAAGATGCAGTTAAATATTCAGAAAAAGATTCAGCAAGAGATTTATTAGCAGAAGCTTTAAAAGTAGTTGATTATGGTGATACTGAAATATTTGCAAGAATAAATCCTTTATATACTGAATTTGGAAGAGATGATGTTAAAGTATTAGTTCCTGCAGGTCTTAGAAATATGAGATTAGCAATGACAGAAACTCCAGAGCAAATAAAAGAATTAGATGAACTTTTAACAGAAATAGAAAGAGAAAATGGAATAGAAATAGGTTCTTGTAAAATACAAGCCTCTATAGAAACTCCAAAGGCAGTTATGAATGTTTTAAATATAGTAACTGCTTCTCCAAGAATAGTTAGTGTATCTTTTGGAGCAGAAGATTATACTAGATGTTTAGGAGCTTCTAGAACAAAAGAAGGTACAGAGATTTTTATGGCTAGAAATATGGTAGTTATGGCTGCTTCAATAGCTGGAATTGATGCTATAGATACAGTTTGGGCCGATATTTCTGATATGGAAGGATTTAGAAATGAAGTAAAATCTTCTATGAATTTAGGATTTGCTGGTAAATCTTGTATACATCCTTCTCAAATAAAAGTTGTTCATGATGTATTCACTCCAAGTAAAGAAGAAATAGAAAAATCTATAAGAATAGTTGAAGCAGCACAGGCAGCAGATATTAGTAAAGGTGGAGTTATTACTGTTGATGGAAAAATGGTAGATATTCCTGTAATTTCTAAAGCAGAAAGGGTTGTTAGACTTGCAAAAGCAGCAGGAGTTATAAAGTAATAAGGAGATGAATAATAGTGGAAATAAAAACAATAATAAATAAAGTTAATAGAGAAATACCAAACTATATAGAAGGATATGGGGAAGTAAAACCTTACAATGGACCATTTGAAACAGTACCAACAGGAAAAAAATATTCTCCAAATAAATCTTTTTCTAAACCTGGACAAAATAAAATAGTAGCATCAATAAGAGAAGCACTAGAAAAATGTGAAATTAAAGATGGAATGACAATTTCATTTCATCACCATTTAAGAAATGGGGATTACGTTTTAAATATGGTTATGGATGAAATAGCAAATATGGGAATAAAAAATATTAATCTAGTAGCATCATCTTTAACAAAAGCTCATGAACCTTTAATAGAACATATAAGAAATGGTGTAGTTACAGGAATTAATACTTCAGGACTTAGAGGAGAAATAGCAAAAGAAATTTCTAAAAACAATATATTAGGAAAACCTGTAGTATTTAGAACACATGGTGGAAGAGGAAGAGCAATTGAAGCAGGGGAATTAAAAATAGATATAGCTTTTATAGCAGCTCCAGCATGTGACCCTATGGGAAATATGAATGGATGTGAAGGAAAATCAGCATTTGGAGCTATGGGATATCCTATGGTAGATGCTGAATATGCTGAAAAAGTTGTAGCAATAACTGATAATTTAATGGATTTTCCTTTAAAGAAAATATCTATTCCAATGATATATACAGATTATGTAGTAGTTGTAGATTCAATAGGAGACCCTGAACAAATAGCCACAGGAGCTACAAGAATAACTAAAAATCCTCAAGAATTATTAATAGCAGAAAATGCAGCAAAAGTTTTAATAGCAACAGGAAGTATAAAAAATGGATTTTCTTTCCAAGCAGGTTCAGGAGGTTCATCTTTAGCAGTATGTAGATTTTTAAAAGACTACATGAAAGAAAATGAGATAAAAGGTTCTTTTGTATCTGGTGGGGCAACAGGATATTTAGTAGAATTATTAGAAGAGGGATATTTTGATGTTATATTAGATACACAAAGTTTTGATAGTGTAGCAGCAGCTTCAGTAGCAAAAAATTCTAATCATTTAGAAATGTCTTCTTCAATGTATGCAAATCCTCATAATAAATCTTGTGTAGCTCATCAATTAGCTGTTATGATTTTGTCGGCTACAGAAATAGATGAGAATTTTAATATAAACTCTTTAACAGGATCAACAGGAATGATAATGGGAGCAGTAGGAGGAGCACCAGATACAGCAGCAGGAGCAAAATTAACTTTAGTTGTAGCACCTACAATGAGAAAAAGAATTCCTATAATTGTAGATAAAGTTACTAATGTAGTTACTCCAGGAGAAACTGTAGATATATTAGTTACAGAAAGAGGAGTTTGTGTAAATCCTAACAGAAAAGATTTATTAGAAGCCTTAAATAATGCAGGAATTAAAACAAAAACAATGGAAGAACTTAGAAAAGAAGTAGAATATTTAACAGGTGTTCCAGAAAAAACTCAATTTGGAGATAATATAGTTGGTATAATTGAATATAGAGATGGAACTGTTATAGATGTAATAAGACAAGTAAAATAATACATAAATAAAAAGGAGATAAATTAATTATCTCCTTTTTTTAATATCTTTTGCAATATTTTTCTTTTTAAAGTATAATATAAATATAACATGTAAGACGGGGTTAAATTATGCAAAAAAGAACAAATATAAGTGATAATATATACCTTCAATTAAAAGAACAATTTATGACTGGAGAATTTGAATTTGGAGAAAAAATAGTTGAATTAGAATTATGTGAAAAATTGAATGTTAGTAGAACTCCTTTAAGAGAAGCAATAAAAAAACTAGAAATAGAAGGAATTATAGAAAGAACACCTAATGGTAGAATTAAAATTATGGATATGAATGAAGAGAGAATAGAAGAAATTTTTGATATAAGAATGGCTCTTGAGGATATCATATTTGATAGACTTTTTTCTTTAGATTCAACTAAAAATTTAATTTTAGAATTAGAAAATAATCTTAATTTAACAAAATTTTATTTTGAGATATCGAATGTTGATGAAATAAAAAAATTATTTTCAAATTTTAACAGAATCTTATATAAATATTGTAAATTAGATTTTACTATAAAAACTTTAAAAACTTATATTTTTATTTTAGAAAAATTCAGATTAAGTCCATTTGAAAGTGAAATTAGATTAAAAGAAGCCCATCTTGAGCATGTAGAAATAGTAAATTGCATTAAAAATAATGAATTAGAGATAGCAAAAAAGATAAATAGAATACATTTATCAAAAGTAAAAGAATCTATTATTCAATATTTTAAAGATAAAAATGACATGTAAACTTAGGGAGGAGATATGAATAATTATAACCAAATGTTAAAAGAAGAAATAAAAGATTTCAGAGAATTGGGTCACAGATTTTTAAAAAAAGAAGTATCAATTGGTGATTTTAAAGGAAAATCAGGTGGAATGGGAGTTTATGCTCAACGTGGTGGAGAAAAATTCATGATTAGATTACGTACAAATTCTGGAATTTTACCATTAGAACACTTAAAATTAATAGATTCTTTCTTAGATAAATATTCTATAGAACGTTTACATTTAACAACTAGACAAGCAATTCAACTTCATGATTTGGGAATAGATGATGTTTGTGATATAATGTCAGAAGCAATTGATAATAATCTTTATACTCGTGGAGGAGGAGGAAATTTTCCTAGAAATGTATCTCTTTCTGTTATGTCTGGAGTAGAAAAAAATGAATATTTTGATGTAACACCTTTTGCTTTAGAAGTTGGTAAATATTTAATGAGTCAAATAACAACTTATAAATTACCAAGAAAATTAAAAATAGCTTTTTCATCAAGTGATGTAGATGAAAGTAATAGTACTTTAAATGATTTAGGATTTATGGCAACATTAAAAGATGGAAAACCTTATTTTAGAGTATTTTTAGCAGGTGGATTAGGAGGAAACCCAGCTCCATCACTTCACTACAATAAATTAATAGAAACTAAAGATATACTTTATCATGTAGAAGCAATGACACAATTATTTATAGCTGAGGGAGATTATCAAAATAAGGCGAAAGCTAGAACAAGATATATTCCAAGACGTATGGGAATAAATGAATTTTTTGAATGTTATGAAAAACATTTAAATGAAGTTAAAGAAAAATTATCACTAGATGTAAATATTCCTGTTGAAATATCTAAAACTTTAGAAAGTTATTCTCATAAATTAGAAGAAAATGATTGCTTATTACATCAAAGACAAGATAATTTATATACAGTAGTAGTTCACCCTTTAAATGGACAATTACCAACAAAATCTTTTAAAGAGATTGTTAAATTTTTAGATAAAAATCCTAATACAGAAGCTAGACTTAGTATGAAAGAAAGTATGTATGTAAGAAATCTTACAGAAGAACAAGCTTTAGAATTATTAGAGTTGACAAAAGATGTTAGAATGTTAAATAAAGTACAACAAAGTGTAAGTTGTATAGGGGTTCCAACTTGTCAAATGGGAATTGAACAAAGTCAAAAATTATTAGTTAGTATTTTAGATTATCTAAAAGAAAATAATATTGAAGAAAAATATTTACCTTCTATTCATATTTCAGGATGTCAAAACTCTTGTGCAAGACATCAAATAAATGAAATTGGATTTGCTGGTGGAAAGAGAAAAGTTGGAGATGCTCTTGAAGATGTTTTTGATTTATATGTAGGTGGAGTATTTAGTAGAGAAAAAACTGAATTAGGAGAAAAAATAGGAACAATAATAATGAGAGAAATTCCAAAATGTATTGGAGATATAGCTTGTAAATTAAATGAGAAGAAGATTACATTTAGAGAATTGTTAACTGAAAATAAAGAAGAATTTTTAGAAGTTGTAAAACTATATTTAATTTAATCATTAAAAAAGAAATTATAATAATTGAAAGATAAATAATAAAATTATTTATAAAAAATTTATACAAAAAAGCTGTTACATTTTAAAAGTTTGTAACAGCTTTTTTATTAAAGATTATTTTCCAAAAGAACAATTAGGGTAGTGACAAACATCACAACTTTGACAAAGTCCACCAGCACCATATAACATAATATCTTTTTTAGTCAATTTTTCTCCAGTCATTACTCTTGAAAGAACTAAATCAAAAACAGTTCTTTTAGCAAACATTACACATCCAGGAAGTCCCATCATAGGGATGTCATCTAAATAAGAAAGTAAAAACATAGAACCTGGAAGAACAGGAGCACCATAAGAAATTAATTCCCCACCCATTTCAATAATAGAAGATGGAGTTAAATCATCAGGGTCAACAGACATTCCACCAGTAAAGATTAACATATTAGCACCTTTATTTAAAAATTCTGTTGCTTTACTTTTTATAATTTCCTTGTCATCAGGACAAAGAGTTTGTCCTATAATTTCACAATCAAATTCACTTAATTTATCTATGATAACTTTTCCAAATTTATCTTCAATTCTACCATAAAAAACTTCATTTCCTGTAGTGATAATACCAACTTTATATTTTTGGTATGGATTTATTTTTAGTAAAGGTTCATTAATAATTTCTTGGGCTGTATCCATTTTTGACTTATTAATAACAAGGGGAATAACTCTAGCTCCAGCTACTAATTCACCTTTTTTTACAGAAATATTATTGGGTAAAGTGGCAAAAGATATTTCTCCAAGCATATTAAGTTCTAAAAGTTTATCAACATCAACTTTTAAGATTCCATCTGTTTCAGCATAAAAATTTATTTTTCCCTCTTTAACTTCTTTTCCTAAAGTTATATTATTTCCTTTACCAAGTTTTCCTAATATAATAGCAGCTTCATTTTCATGAACTCCTGTATCACCTAATTCAAAAACAAATATATTATCTTTACCAAGTTTTAGTAATTTTGGAATATCTTCTTCTGTGATAATATGTCCTTTTTTAAAAGCTCTTCCCTTAAATTCTCCAGGAACAATTTCAGTAATATCGTGTTGTAAAACATAACCAACAGCATCTACAGTTTTAATTTTTTTCATATATTTTCCTTTCTTTTTGAAATAAATAATTATAAATTATCATTACTAAAAAACTAATTATTAAAATGATTCCAAGAAAAAAATTAGCTGTTTGAGAATCACCACTTTCAACAGCTGAATAAATAGCCATAGAAATAGTTTGGGTTTTATTTGGAATATTTCCAGCAAGCATAAGAGTAGCTCCAAATTCCCCCATAGCTCTTCCAAAAGATAGAACCATACCAGCTAAAATATTTCTTTTTATTAACGGAATTGTAATTTTTTTTAAAATTTGAAAATCAGTAGCTCCAAGTTGTTTAGCAACTTCTCCATAAATAGGGTCTAAAGAACTTATACCAGTTTTTACATTATTATACATAAGAGGTAGAGAAACTATAGAAGCAGTAATTATTCCAGCCCACCAAGAGGACATTACAGTTATATTAAAGTTATTATATAAAAAAGAACCTATAAATCCTTTCTTTCCTAAAATTAAAATAAGGATATATCCTAAAACACTTGGAGATATAAAAAGAGAAATATTAATAAACATTTCGATAATATTTTTTATTTTTAAACTAACTTTTTCGAGAAACCAAACTAAAAATATAGAAAATATAGCTACAATAAAAGTTGAAATAATAGAAATTTTTAGAGTTAATAATATTATATTTATTTGATTATTCAACATATAAAATCACTATTTTTCTGCCATTTCAAAATTATATTTTTCATAATATTTTTGAGCTTCTTGAGATGATAAAAATTCATAGAATTTTATAGTTTCATCAGAAGCTTTATCTTTAATAATTCCATAACTATAAATTATTGGTTTATGTAAATTTTCTGGAATAACATAAGAAATTTTAGAATTTTTTAGAAGTTTAGCATCAGTTTTATATATAAAAGCAAAATCAACTTCAGATAATTCTACATATTGCATAGCACTTCTAACATCTTTTGAAAAAATAAGATTATTTTGAATTTTATCCCATAAGTTTTCATTTATTAAAATTTCTTTTGCATATTTTCCAGCTGGAACAGTTTCAGGAGTACCAATAGCTATTTTATGATTTAAAATTTCTTCTAGTGAAGTTATTTCTTTTTGACCAGCAATAACCATTCTATTTTTTAAAATGTTTTTATGAAAATTATTTTCAACTAAACCTTTAGACTTAAGGTCATCTAAATCACTTTGAGAAGCAAAGAAAATAATATCTACAGGAGCTCCACCAATAATTTGATTTTTTAAAGCACCAGACCCACCAAGATTTAAGTTAATTTGAATATCTTTATTTTCTTCTTGAAATTTTAATATTAATTCATTCATTACTTCTTTAAGGCTAGCAGCAGCACTTATAGTAATCTCTTTTTTTAAATCTTTAGAATAAACAGAAAAACAAATAGTACTAAATAATAATAGGAATTTAAAAATTTTTTTCATAAAATCACCTCTTTCAGATTAATTTTAACAAATAAATTGAAATATATCAAGAGCAATAAAAAATATGATATAATAAAAAGAAAAGGAGAAAAATGAATGTTTAAAGTAGCAATAATTTGTATGAGTGATAAAGGTTTTCAAGGAGAGAGAGAAGATTTATCTACTAAAGTTATTGAAGAGATAATGTTAAAGAAAGGATATATAATTGCAAAAAAAATTTTAATTCCAGATGAAAAGGAGATTATAAAAGAAAATTTAATAAGTATTTGTGATAATAATATAGCAAATTTAATTTTAACAACAGGTGGAACAGGTTTTTCCAAAAGAGATGTAACTCCAGAGGCTACAGAAGAAGTTATTGAGAGAAGAACTCCTGGAATTTCTGAAGCAATAAGAAATTATTCTATAGGAATAACAAAAAGGGCAATGTTATCAAGAGCTACATCAGGAATAAGAAAAGATACTTTAATTATAAATTTACCTGGAAGTCCAAAAGCTGTTAAAGAATCTTTAGAATATATAGTAGATGAATTAAAACATGGATTAGAAATATTATTAGGAACAACAAGTGACTGTGCAAGAAAATAGATATTAATTAATAGATAAATATGCTATAATATTCTGAAACAAAAATTTAGAGGAGAAAAATGGAAGATTATATTATAAAAATTTTAATAAATTTTAGTTATATAGGAATATGTTTCTTAATTTTTTTAGAAAATGTATTTCCTCCAATTCCATCAGAATTAATTTTAGTTTTTGGTGGATTTATTTCAAAAAGATTAGAATTAAATTTTTTCTTGATGGTAATACTTTCAACAGTAGGCTCATTACTTGGAGCTTTAATGTTGTATTATATTGGGAAAAAAATTCCTATAGAAAAATTAGAAAATTTTTTAGAAAAAAAATGGATAAGAAGATTGGGATTTAAATCAGGAGATGTAAATAAAACTTTAAAATATTTTGAAAAATATAATACTTTAAGTGTTTTTATAGGTAGATGTATTCCTGTAGTCAGAAGTCTTATTTCTATTCCAGCAGGAATGCAAAAAATGGAGATAAAAAAATTTATTTTTTATACAGGAGTAGGAAGTTTAATTTGGAATACTGTTTTAATATATATAGGAAGAGTTATGGAAGATAAATGGGAAGAAGGACTTCTACTATTAGAAAAATATTCTTCTATAATTTTATTAGTAATAATATTTATTGGATTAGTTAAATTTTCTTATAAAAAATATAGAAAAAAGAAAGTGATAAAAGATGAAAGATAATTCAGGAAGAGAAATAAACTATTTAAGAATATCTTTAACAAAAAATTGTAATTTAAAATGTATTTATTGTTTACCAGAAAAAATGGAACATATAAAAGAAGATGAACTTTCTTTGGAAGATATATTAAAAATTGTAAAAAATGCTATAAAATTAGGAATAAATAAAATTAGACTAACAGGTGGAGAGCCTTTACTTAGAAAAGATTTAATTGAAATAGTAAAAGAAATAAAACTTTTAGGAATAGATGAAATATATATTACTACTAATGGAATTTTATTGGAAGAAAAATTAGAGGACTTAAAAAAGGCTGGTTTAAAGGGAATAAATATAAGTCTTGATACTTTAGAAAAAGAGTTATTTAAAAAAATAACAAGAGGTGGAAGTTTAGATAAAGTAATATCTGGATTATTAAAAGCTAAAGATATGGGATTTGAAATAAAAATAAATTCTGTAATAATGAAAGGCATAAATGAAAATTCTATAGTTGATTTAGGAAAGATAACTAAAAAATATAATATAGATGTAAGGTTTATTGAACTAATGCCTATGGGAGAAGGAAAAAAATATATAGGAATAAACAATAAAGAAATCTATAAAGAGTTAGAAGAGATATATGGATTTCAAAAGGATTTTTTTCAAAGAAAAGGTGTAAGTGAATATTATAGATTAGTAGATGGTAAAGGAAGAATAGGATTTATTAGTCCTATTAATAATTGCTTTTGTGAAAATTGTAACAAAATAAGATTGACTTCTACTGGTGAAATAAAAAGATGTTTAAATATGAAAAGTAATATTAATATAAAAGATTATTTAAAATCTGATGAAGAAATAGAAAATATTTTAAAGATTGAAATAAATAAAAAACCTGAAAAACATCTTTTTGGAAAAGAAAATATTGATGAAGAAAGAAAAAATATGAATGAGATAGGTGGATAAAATGTCAATGAAAGGTTTAAAAGGAGAAATTAAAGCTGTTTGTATCAGTGAAAAAAAGGGAACTGATAAAAAAAATATTCATGAATGCGAAATTATAGAGGGATTTGGATTAAAGAATGATGCACATGGAGGAAATTGGCATAGACAAATAAGCTTACTTTCTTATGAGAAAATAGAAGATTTTAAAAAAAGAGGTGGTAAAGTAATAGATGGTTCTTTTGGAGAAAATCTTATTGTTTCTGGTTTAGATTTAGTCAATATTCCTATTGGGACAAGATTAAAAATAAACGATATAGTTTTAGAAGTTACTCAAATAGGAAAAGAATGTCATTCTCATTGTGAAATATTTAAAAAAGTTGGTGATTGCATAATGCCAAGAGAGGGAATATTTGCAAAAGTTATTTCAGGTGGAATTATAAAAGAGGGAAATATTATTGAAATAATTTAGGAGGAAAAAATGGATTTTACACATTTTAATAAAGATGGGAAAGCTTATATGGTAGATGTAAGTGAAAAAAATAAAACTAAAAGAGAGGCTACAGCTTTTGGAAAAGTAAAAGTTTCAAAAGAAATTATTTCAAAACTTGTTAATAATCAGATGAAAAAAGGAGAGGTTTTAGGAGTAGCAAGAGTAGCAGGAATAATGGGAATGAAAAAAACTAGTGAAATAATTCCAATGTGTCATCCAATTTTTATAAGTGGGTGTGAAATAAATTTTGAAATAAAAGAAGAAGAGTGTGAAATTCATATTTATTCTACAGCTAAAACAATTGGAGAAACAGGTGTGGAAATGGAAGCTCTAACAGGAGTAAATATAGCTGCCCTTACAATTTATGATATGTGTAAAAGTGTAGATAAAAGAATGATTATCTCAGATATCCATCTTTTAAATAAATCTGGTGGAAAAAGTGGAGATTTTAAGTTTTAGAAAAATAAGCTAGAAAATTTTCTAGCTTATTTTTTTATAAATTATACAATTTTATTTTTCTATATAAAGTGGCAATTCCAATATCAAGTATTTCGGCTATTTTTTCTTTATCTTTAGAAGAAGAACCGTATTTAATTAAAAGATTTTGAATAGTTTCTTTTTCAATTTCTGCTAATGTTTTATCTTCAACAATATTTAATGTTTTAAAAAGTTTATTAGGAAGATGCTTTAAAAGAATTTCGTCATCTTTTTCCTCTATAACATTAACTATATATTCTGTAACATTTTTTAATTCTCTAATGTTTCCTGGCCAATTATAAGATTGAAAAAATTCCATAACTTCATCAGAAATTTTAATATTACTTCTATTAAAAAGTTTAGAATATTTTCTTATAAAATATTTAGATAACTCTTCAATATCTTTTTTTCTATTTCTTAGGGGAGGAATATCTATAGGAAAAACATTTAATCTATAATATAAATCTTCTCTAAATTTATTTTCTTTTACTAATTCTTCAGGGTCTTTATTAGTTGCAGCTATAACTCTAATATCTATTTCTTTAGAATTATTAGAACCAATAGGACAGATAATTTTTTCTTGTAAAACTCTTAAAAGTTTAACTTGAAGAGAAAGAGGCATATCTCCTATTTCATCTAAAAATATTGTTCCTCCATTTGCTTGTTCAAAAAATCCAATTTTTCCGTTTGGATTAGCTCCAGTAAAAGCTCCCTTTACATATCCAAAAAATTCACTTTCAATCAAAGATTCAGGAATAGCTCCACAATTCACAGCTATAAATGGTTTTTCATTTCTATCACTATTAGAATGAATTAATCTTGCCACAACTTCTTTTCCAGTTCCACTTTCTCCTGTGATAAATACAGTAGAAGTTGTTTTTGCTACTTTATAAATTTTAGAATAAATTAAACTCATTTCAGGTGAAGAAAAAATAAAATTTTTAGAAAGATTAGTGTTTATTTGTTGAAGATAATTTCTAAATTTATCAGATTCTTGAAATATATAAAGAGTTTTAAAGTTATCTACATTATTATTTATCTCAATAATATCTCCAATTACTTCATGAGTATTATTATTGTATTCTAAAGAAAATTCTTTTTTATCAGACATTTGAGTTTCATTATTTATTTTTATTCTTAAATTAGAATCAATATTTTTTAAAAGAGTAAGTCCACTTTTATTTATCATTTCTATTTTTTTATCTTCATTTGTGATAATGATAGAATCAGGAATTCTATCTATAATATTAAGAAGCAACTCATTATTACTTTTAGCTATAATTTTTTCATTTTCTTGATGTAATCTAGAAGTAATAGAAAGAGAAATTTGCTTTATAAAGTTAATATATAAATCTTTTTTAGATAGGAAGTTATTTTTTTGTTGTTCAGTGAAACAAATAAGACCAATAACTCCTATAATATCATCATTGAAAAAAATAGGTGTGGATATTTCTAATGTTTCTTTGCAGATTTCTTTTGATGGACATGTTCTACAAATTTCATCTTCTCTTGGATTTGTAATTATACAAAGTTCACCAGACTGAAGAACATTTCTATAAACATAAGAGTCCTGATACATATTTTGATCAATTTTATCTTTAAGAAGTCCTGTTCCAATTAATCGTTTAAAATTTTTGCCCATAACCTCAACATCAATACCAATTACTTGTGATATTACTTCAGCATAAAGATTTATATCCTCTTTTATATTTTCTAAAAGTTTCATTTTAGCTCCTTTTTTACGAAAAAAAAAATATATATTTTTATTATAACATATTTTTATAAAAAATATCAAAATGATACAAAAAAAATAATAGACATTTTTCAATTAATTGAAAAAGCCTAAAAAATAAACAAAACTTAAAAAATATCAAAATGAGATAGAAAATATCAAAATGATAAAAAATATTATATAATGTATTTTAAAAGTGTCTTATATTAGAAAAAAATATTCTATAAAAATATAAAAAAATAAAATAATAAATGGCACAAAAAATGCTTATAATTAATTTAAATAATTTTAAAGAAAATTTAGGAGGCAAAAATGGAA
>NZ_JABAFQ010000012.1 GCF_012843705.1 Fusobacterium sp. FSA-380-WT-3A
TAGTTCCGTATCTCACGGACAAGATTAATTATACCTTAGAAATTAAAATATGTCAACATATTTTTAAAATATTTTTACATTTTTTTAAATTTTCCTTTATTTTCAATAACTTTTTCTTTTATAAGTAATTCTCCTTCATCAATTATACTATTATTTAAAAGTATTTTATAATGACCTACTTCACTATTTTTATATATTGGAAAAGAAATAGGATAGTATTTTAATAAAATTTTTATTTGACTTCCATTTTTTACTATTTTTGAAAAACTTTTTTCTGGATATACATCTATATTATTCTTATTCCCATTTTCTATTTTTAAATTATCTAAAACTATATTTTCATTTAAAAATATCTCTTTTTTATATTCATTATAAAATTTTCTTATATCTTTTAATATCTTATAGTCACGTTCCTCTTCATTCTTTCCACCTAATATCACATATACAATATCCATTCCACTATTTTCAGAAAGAACACTCATGTTATACCCTGCCTTTGAATGATGACCAGTTTTCAGTCCATAAACTCCTTCTTTTCCTATAATTTTATTCCTATTTTTTAAATTTTGTTTTCCATTATAAATTGAAACTTCTTTTTGAGAGGCTAATTTTATTAATGAATCATATTTTAAAGCTTCTAATGACAATTTATATATTCCTAGAGCACTTCCTTTATCCATTGGTTTTCCTGTCATTGAAGTTGGTAATCCAGTTGGAGTAAAAAATTCAACCTCTTCCTCTATTCCAAGTTCTATACTTTTATTTTTCATTCTTTTTATAAAAATATCAACATTTCCTTTCCCTATATATTTTGCTAAAGCATAAGCTGCATTATTTGCTGAATGTATAGCAGTAGCTTTTATTAAATCTTCCACTGTTATTCTTTGTCCTTCATACATCCAAATTTTGCTTCCATTTATTTTTAATATTTCTTTATCTATTACAACCTTATCTTTTGGAGTGATCTCATTATTTTCTATAGCATCATAAGTTACAAGTAAAGTCATTATCTTAGTTACTGAAGCTAAAGGATATAATTTTCTTTCATTTTCTTTTATATATATTTCACCTAATTGGTCACCCAATAAATAACTCCTATAATTTTTATTTTCTTCTGCATATATTAAATTAAAAATCATTAAAAAAAATATTATTATCTTCTTCAAAAAATTATCTCCTTATTTTTTTATAAAATTATATCATTTTTTCATAATAAAAAAAAGAGAGAAAATAATTTCTCTCTTTATTCTATATTACTTTTCTTTTTTAGAAAGATAGTCTTCTATAGCTGCTTTTATAGCTTCTTCTGCTAATACTGAACAGTGCATCTTTGCTGGAGGTAATCCTCCTAATTCTTCTACCACTGCTTTATTTGTTAATTTTAAAGCTTCTTCTATTGTTTTTCCTAATACCATCTCTGTTGATACTGAAGATGATGCTATTGCTGAAGCACATCCAAATGTTCTAAATTTTACATCTGTTATTATATCATTTTCTATTCTTAAGAATATTTCCATTATATCTCCACAAGATGGATTTCCTATTTTCCCATATCCATCTGGATTCTCCATTACTCCTACATGCTTAGGATTCATAAAATGTTCCATTACTTTCTCTGTATATTGCATAATTCTCTCCTTATTTTCTATTTATATATTCATTCCATAAAGGTGATAAACTTCTTAATTTTTCTATTGTTTCTACAACAACACCTAAAGTATAATCTATCTCTTCCTTAGTATTATATTTTCCTAAGCTGAATCTAATTGTTCCATGAGCAAATTCTTCTGGAATTCCCATTGCTAAAAGCACATGTGAAGCCTGTAAATCATTAGATGAACAAGCTGAACCAGAACTTACTGCTATTCCTTTCATACTAAGATGCAATAGTATAGATTCTCCTTCTACATATTTAAAAGTTATACTAGAAGTTCCTGATAACCTTTTTGTACCTTTTGAATTTATTTCAATTTCTGGTAATCTTTTTAATAATTCATCTTCAAAATAATCTCTCAATTCAGATATTCTTTTATTTTCTTCTTCTCTATTTTTATATTGTTTTTCTAAAGCATTAGCAAGACCAATTATTAATGGAGTATTTGTTGTTCCAGGTCTCATTTTTCTTTCTTGATCTCCACCTGTTATTACTTTTCCTAATCTAACTCCATTTCTTACATATAAAGCTCCTATTCCTTTAGGTCCATAAAATTTATGAGCAGTAAAAGCTAATGTATCTATTCCAATTTCTTTTGGTTTTATATCATATTTTCCCATAGATTGAACTGCATCTACATGGAATAAAACTTTATTTTCTTTTGCTATCTTAGCTATTTCTTCTATAGGTTGAATTGCTCCTGTTTCGTTGTTGGCATGCATTACTGTTATTAAAATAGTTTCATCCTTTATTGCTTTTCTAATTTCCTCTGGATCTACTACTCCTTCATTATTTACACCTATAACAGTTACTTCATATCCTTCGCTTTCCAAATCTTTACATGTATTTTTAACTCCAGGATGCTCAATAGCACTTACAATTATATGTCTTCCTCTATTTTTATAAGCTCTCGCTATTCCTCTTATAGCTAAATTATCTGACTCTGTACCAGAACCAGTAAAAATAATTTCTTCTGGAAGAACTCCTAATACATCAGCAACCTTTTTTCTTGCTTCTGCAACAGCTTTTCCTGTTTCTTGTCCAAATAAATGTAAACTAAAAGCATTTCCATATTCTTCTTTAAAAAATGGTACCATACTTTCGAATACTTCATCATCTAATCTAGTTGTTGCATTATTATCTAAATATATTTTCATTTATTTTCATCTCCTATAATGTAAACTAAATTTCCTTCCCTATATATTTATATCATTCCTTAGCATTTTTGTCAAGAATTATCTTTAAGATTTTTTATTTTTTAAATAATAATCACAAGCTTCTGTTATTTCACACTCTTGACACTTAGGATGTCTCGCTATACACTTATCTCTTCCTTGTAAAATTATATAATGAGAAAAGTCTATCCAACTTTTTTTAGGAACTATTTTCATTAAATCTTGTTCTATTTTTTCTGGTGTTTTTTCTTTAGTAAGACCTAATAAATTAGTAATCCTTTTTACATGAGTATCCACAGTTATCCCATCTGCTAATCCCCATACTTCTCCTCTTACTACATTAGCTGTCTTCCTTCCTACTCCACCAAGTTCTAATAATTTATCCATCTCTTTTGGTAAATTTCCATCATATTTTTCTATAAGTTGTTGACTTGCTTTCTTTATATTTTTGGCTTTATTTCTATAAAAACCTGTACTTTTTATAAGTTCCTCTATCTCTTCTAATTCTAAATTAGCAAAATCTTCAGGAGTATTGTATCTTTTAAACATTTCTTCAGTTACAATATTTACTCTTTTATCTGTACACTGAGCAGATAAAATAACTGATACTAGAAGTTCAAACGGTGTCCTATAATTTAAAGCACATTTTGGTTTTCCAAATTTTTCTTCTAATTTTTTTAAGACAAATTTCACTTTTTCTTTCCTATTCATAATCCCTCCTTCTTTTTTAAAAAATAGACGGTTTTCACCGTCTATTTTATTAAAGTTTTTATAAATAACATATGTTCTATCCCTTTGTATTCATCCATAGAATCAAATATAAAATCATTTTTCTTAAAAGCTTTTATCGAAGCTATATTTTCTTCTAATATATAAGCTAATACTATTGATATCTCTTTTTTCTCTTTTATAAGATTTTCTATACTCATTTTTATTATACTTGAACTATATTTTTTTTTCCTCATCTTTTCTATCAAATAAATATTTATAATTGCTATTTCTCCATCAAGTTCAAATTTTATATATCCCAAAAATTCTTCCTCTATATTGGTGATAGTATATAGTAAATATGCTGAGGACTTTATTAAAAATTTATACCATCTTCTATGGTTTTCCCATTGTTCTTTTTCTAAAGTTGGGTAATATTTTCTTATATAACTTAAATGAATATTATTATAAATATTTTCTATATCACTTTCTTTGGTTTTTCTAAGAAATATCAATATATCACCTTTTTTATTTTAAAACTATTTTTAAGAATCTTTTTTTACCCATTTTTACAATAGTATAATCTTTTTCTCCAAATAATTCTTTTGTAATTGTAAATTTAACATCTGTAACTTTTTCTTCATTAACAGACATTCCATTTTGTTCAATCAATCTTCTTCCTTCACTTTTATTTTTTAAAACTTTATTAACAGATAAGAACTCTGTTAATTCTATTCCTAATTCAGTTTCAGAAATTTCTTTCATAGGAACATTTTCCATATTATTTCCAGAACCAAATAAAGCTTCAGAAGCTAATTTAGCTTTTTCAGCCTCTTCTTCTCCATGAATCATCTTAGTTATTTCATAAGCTAATACAACTTTTGCTTTATTTATTTCGGCATCTTTTAAAGAACTTAATCTTTTTACTTCATTCATAGGAATAAATGTTAATAAAGATAAACATTTTTCTACATCAGCATCATCTACATTTCTCCAATATTGATAAAATTCATATGGTGTTGTTTTTTTAGGGTCAAGCCATAAAGCTCCTTTTGCTGTTTTTCCCATTTTTTTACCTTCACTATTTGTAAGTAATGTACAAGTCATACCATATGTTTCTTGTTGTTCTTTTTTTCTAATTATGTTAATTCCAGCTATAATATTTGACCACTGGTCATCTCCACCTAATTGCATCTTACAATTATACTTTTGATTTAACACATAGAAATCATATCCTTGCATTAACATATAGTTAAACTCTAAAAAAGAAAGTCCACCATTTTCCATTCTTGTTTTAAAACACTCAGCTGATAACATTCTATTAACTGAAAAAAGAGAACCAATATCTCTTATAAACTCTATATAATTAAGATCTAATAGCCAATCACCATTATTAGCTAAAATAGCCTTTCCATCTGTAAAATCTATAAATTTTTCCATTTGTTTTTTTATACAAGATACATTATGAGCTATTGTTTCTTTAGTCATCATTTGTCTCATATCAGTTCTTCCACTAGGGTCTCCTATCATGGCTGTTCCACCACCAATTAAAGCTATTGGTCTATGTCCAAACTTTTGCATATGAGCCATAAACATCATTGCTATAAAATGACCTACATGTAAACTATCTGCTGTTGGGTCAAATCCTATATAAAATGTTACTTTTTCTTCACCTAATATCTTCTTTATTGCTTCTTCATCTGTAAATTGTTTTAAATATCCACGCTCTTTTAATACATCATAAACATTATTCATTAAATTAATCCTCCTAAAATTTATTTACTCTATATTTACTAAAAGAAGCTACAATATCTATAATCTGTAAATTGTTTTAGCTGTCCTCTTTCTCTTAGGACATCACAAATCTTTTCCAATTTAACTCCCCCTTCTTCATTCTACAAACAATTCTATCATAGTTTCTTTTTTTTTTCTAGTAAAAAAATACTTTCTTAATATCAAAAATATCATTCACTTAATTAAATTTATAATATATAAATAAAAAAAGAGATGCTTTACATCTCTTTAAAATCTTTTAAATGGCGGGAGTGACGAGACTCGAACTCGCGACCCCTAACGTGACAGGCTAGTGCTCTAACCAACTGAGCTACACCCCCATTTTAATGGTGGTCACAATAGGACTTGAACCTATGACCCCCTGCTTGTAAGGCAGGTGCTCTCCCAACTGAGCTATGCGACCATAAGTGGTGGTGAGAGATGGATTCGAACCATCGAAAGCGTAGCTGGCAGATTTACAGTCTGCTCCCTTTGGCCACTCGGGAACCTCACCATATTTTATATAATAATTGGTACCCCGTAGGGGAATCGAACCCCTGTTTCCAGAGTGAAAATCTGATGTCCTAACCGTTGAACGAACGGGGCATTTATCTGGTGCCGCTTACCGGAATCGAACCAGTCACCTACTGATTACAAGTCAGTTGCTCTACCAGATGAGCTAAAGCGGCATCACACACAAGAATTATTATATATTATAATATATTTTTTGTCAATATTTTTTTATTTTTTTCATTTTTTTCTTTTATTTTCAATGATTTTCTTATCCAAAAATTCTTTTAAAAAAACCTTTTTTAATATCTAATTTTAAAAAAGGAATTTCTTTTCCCAATAATCTTTGAACTATATTTTTATATGCCCTATAAGCTAGTGAGTTACCTTTAAATACTAAAGGTTCCCCTTTATTAGTAGAAATGACTATACTTTCATCATCAGGTACAACTCCTATTACATCTTGGGCTAATATTTCCACTACATCTTGAACACTTAACATATTTCCTTGTTTTACCATATCTATTCTTAATCTATTAATCAAAAGTTTTATATTTGATATTTCATTTGCTAAAAGTAACCCTATTATTCTATCAGCATCTCTTACAGCTGATACTTCTGGAGTTACTACTACAATAGCTTCATCAGCTGCTACTATTGCATTTTTAAATCCCTGTTCTATTCCAGCAGGACAGTCAATAATTATATAATCAAAATCACCTTTTATTGCTTCTATTAACTCTTTCATTTGTTCAGGTGTAACATCATTTTTATCTCTTGTTTGAGCAGCTGGAATAAGATATAAATTTTTGTTTCTTTTATCTCTTATAACAGCTTGTTTTATTTTACAACGTCCTTCTATAAGGTCTACTAAATCATAAACTATTCTATTTTCTAATCCCATAACAACATCTAAATTTCTAAGACCTATATCTGTATCTATAAGAAGTACACTTTTTCCCTCTAGTGCTAAACCACTTCCAATATTAGCTGTTGTTGTTGTTTTTCCTACTCCTCCTTTACCGGAAGTAACTACTAGAACTTTCCCCATTTTTCCCTCCTATTACACTTCGCTTTTTCCTCTAGATATTCTATAATTAAGTATACCACATTAACTTTATTACAAGCAATAATTTTTTTATTGTAATTATTGTTTCATTTTTATTAATTATAATATATAATTTATGTATCAATAATTTTATCAATAATTTCAAGGAGGAAATATGTCTATACTATTTTTTAATTATCCTAAATGTTCTACATGTGTTAAAGCTAAAAAATGGTTAGAAGAAAATGAAATCAATTTTGTAAGTAGACACATAGTCGAAGAAAGGCCTACAATAGACGAATTAAAGTCTTTTATCAAATCAAGTAATCTTCCTTTTAAAAAATTTTTTAATACTAGTGGGATTCTTTATAGAGAGCTTGATTTAAAAAACAAAATTCCTACTATGAATGAAGAAGAAGCTATTACTCTTCTTGCTTCTAATGGTATGTTAGTAAAAAGACCTTTAATTGTTTGTGATAAAGGTATTTTAATTGGATTCAAGGTTGAAGAATGGAAAAAATTCTTTAACAAATAATTTTGTAAATAAAAATAGCACGATAAAAATCGTGCTTTTTTACTGTATAATATACTCCTAAATAATAAATTTATTTCTCTTAATCATAAACTTAAATATATTTTTTCTAAATATTTCTTTGAATACTGGGATGATATTTCTTCTTTCTTTTCTAATGAGTGAAAAATATTCTTAACAATATCAATTCTTTTTTACATAGCGCTGATTCTAAGTTCGGTTTCTCTCCATTCCTTTGTACTTCTTATCTTCATAAATTTATTCACCTTTTCTTGTAAATCTAAATTTTGTCCTTCTTGTAGTAAAATTTATACTGAAAATTGGGTTTCTTCTCTTGTTTCTCATATTTATATGACTTTTTCTTTACTTACTGGTTTCATTAGAAATTTTTTCTTTAATAATCTACAATTACTTAAAAATCTTTCTGATGGTACTTATTATTCTTTTAAATATTCTTTTAAAAAAATTGATATATAATTTGGGAATTATCATTAATATTCATGCTATTGCTACTTTTGGTGATTTTGATATTAAAGGGATTTAGAAAACTCCTAATTCTCTTCCTTGGAGACCTCTTAGAAAATCTTGACAAAAATATTCTTTTGATATTATTGCTTCTTTCGCTAAATCTAATAGTTCTATTACTCTTAAAAATAAAATTTCCATCACTTATAAAAAATATTCTAATGGATTTTATGTTAATCCTAATAATATTATTAATAATATTCAAAATATTGCAAAATATCTTAGTCAAGCTTGCAAGACCAGCTATTGTTGAATATAGAATTATTTTTTTGATTCTAAAAACATTACATTTTGGTACCAAAAACCAAATAAGGACAATAAGATTTTTGTTACTTTTTCTTTAAGAGATTTTTTCAGATCTTTAATTTCTCATATTACTTCTAAATACTTTAAAATGATTAGAAGATATGATATTTATTCTAAAAATAATAAAACTAAAAAAATTAAAATTCTTAGATTTAATTTCTTTAGAAAAAAACTTTCTTGAGTAGAAAAGATATAGAGGTTTCAAATAAAATCCACTCTCTTGTTCTAAGTGTGAAACTTCTATGATTTATACTACTAAATATAGTTTTTATTATGCTTTTCCTTAATCATTTAGCACTTAATAACTTTCACAAACACAACCCTAACTTGTATTTTTTTATAATTTAAAATCTCTATATTTTTTATTATACTATATTTTTTTGATAAATTTTACCTTTATTTTTATATTCTTTTAATAAATAAATTATAATTTTCTAAATAATAAAAAGGATTAACTAAAATAGTTAATCCTTTTTATCTTACTTATTTACTAAATTACTTAGAAATATTATAAAATACATCCATTCCGTTGTATTGAGCCATATCTCCTAATTCTTCTTCTATTCTTAATAATTGATTATATTTAGCCATTCTATCAGTTCTTGAAGTTGAACCAGTTTTAATTTGTCCAGCATTTGTTGCTACAGCTATATCAGCTATTGTAGCATCTTCAGTTTCTCCAGATCTATGAGAAACTACTGCTGTCATTCCAGCTCTTTTAGCCATTTCAATAGCATCTAAAGTTTCAGTTAATGTACCAATTTGGTTAAGTTTTATTAATATAGCATTTCCTGCTTTTAACTCTATTCCTCTTTTTAATCTCTCAGTATTTGTTACAAATAAGTCATCTCCTACTAATTGTACTTTATCTCCTAATTTAGCAGTTAATAATTGCCATCCTGCCCAGTCATCTTCTCCTAATCCATCTTCTATAGATTTAATTGGATATTTTTCAACTAGACTTGCATACCATTCTACCATTTCTTCAGAAGTTCTTACAACTCCTCCTTCTCTTTTAAAATGGTATTCAAATTTTCCATCTACTTCTTTACAGAACTCACTTGATGCAGCATCCATAGCAAAAGTGATGTCTTTTCCTGGCTCGTATCCTGCTGCTTTTATAGCTTCCATTATTAAATCTAAAGCTCCTTCTGTTCCATTAATTTTAGCAGGTGCATATCCTCCTTCATTCCCTACATTAGTAGAATCTCCATTAGCTTTTAATAATTTTCCTAAGTGATGGAATACTTCACAACCCATTCTCATAGCTTCATTAAAATTAGCAGCTCCAACTGGTTGAATCATGAACTCTTGAACGTCTACTGCTGAGTCAGCATGTGATCCTCCATTTAATATATTCATCATAGGTAAAGGTAATTCTTTTGCATTTACTCCACCTAAATATTTATATAAAGGCATTCCTAAAGCTTCAGCTGCTGCTTTAGCTACTGCTAAAGATACACCTAGTATAGCATTTGCTCCTAATCTTCCTTTGTTAGGTGTCCCATCTAAAGCAATCATAGCTTTATCAATTTTAACTTGGTCTAAAGCATCCATTCCTAAAATTAATTCTTTAATTTCTGTATTAACATTATTTACTGCTGTTAATACTCCTTTTCCTAAATATCTAGATTTATCTCCATCTCTTAATTCTACTGCCTCATAAGCTCCTGTAGAAGCTCCTGATGGAACAGCAGCTCTTCCTTTTGCTCCACATTCTAATACTACATCTACTTCTACTGTAGGATTTCCTCTAGAATCAAGTATTTCTCTTGCTACTACATCAATTATTCTTGTCATTTTTTTCCTCCTATTTTTTATTTTATATCTCTCAGTTTTATTTTACTCTAATAATTTTTACTGTGTTTGTTGTTCCTGGCATAAATACTTCTTCACCACATGTAGCTGCTATTATATCTCCAGATTTTACTAATCCTAATCCTACTGCAGCTTTTTCAGCATTTTCCATAAAATCATTTAAATTTTTAAAATCTCCACTTAAATAAGGAATAACCCCTTTACTTAATAATAATTGGTTGAAAGATTTTTGACTATTTGTTACTGCTAAAATCATTGCACTAGGGAAATATTTTCTTAAACTTCTAGCAGCTCTTCCTGATCCAGTTCCTACTACTATTAACTTAGCTCCTAATACTTCTGCAGCATCAACACATCCTTTTGCTACTGCTTCTGTAATTCCTATTTCTTCTTTTTTATCATAATCTACATTACTATACAATAATGGATCTGTTTTTTCAGCTATTCTTGTCATAACTTCTACTGCTTCAACTGGATATTTTCCTTTTGCACTTTCACCAGATAACATTACTGCATCTGTTCCATCTAATATAGCATTAGCAACATCATTAGCTTCTGCTCTTGTTGGTCTAGGATTATTAATCATAGAATCTAACATTTGAGTAGCAGTAATAACTGGTTTTCCAGCTTGATTACATTTTTCTATCATCATTTTTTGAGCAAATGGAACTTCTTCTACTGGTATTTCTACTCCTAAATCCCCTCTAGCTACCATTATCCCATCAGAAAGCTCTAATATTTCATCAAAGTTATCTAATCCTTCTTTATTTTCTATTTTAGAAATTATTTTTATATCTGCTCCACCATTTTCAGTTAATACTCTTCTAACTTCTCTTACATCATCACCTTTTCTTATAAATGATGCTGCTACAAAGTCAATTCCTTGTTGACATCCAAATTTTAAATCAGCTATATCTTTTTTAGCTAAGGCTGGTAAATTAACTTTTACATTTGGTAAGTTAACTCCTTTATTTTCTCCTAACATTCCATTATTTTCTACAACACATTTAACTTCATTTCCAACTATTTCTTTTACAGTTAATTCTATTAATCCATCATCTATTAATACTGTATTTCCTACAGATAAATCTTTTGCAAAATCATCATAAGTAACTGCTACCATTTTACTATTTCCTATAACAGTTTTATCTGTTGTTATTGTAAATTCTTGACCAGCAACTAATTTTACATCTTCTCCATTTTCTAATTTTATAGTTCTAATTTCAGGTCCTTTTGTATCTAATAATATAGCTGCTTTTAATCCTGTTTCTTCTTTAACTTCTCTTAAAGCTGCTATTCTAGCTGCATGTTCTTCATGACTTCCATGAGAAAAGTTTAATCTCATTACATTCATTCCAGCTTTCAATAATTTTGTTAACATTTCTTTTGATTCACTTTTTGGTCCAATAGTACATACTATTTTTGTTTTTTTCACAAAATCACCTCTATAATTTATTAAAAATTTTATTACAAACATAACTAATACATATTTAACATCCTAATTTTAAACAAATTTTTAATTTTTGTCAATTTTCTTAAAGGTTATTTTTTCATCTATTTTAGTTATATCCTTACTCAAATATTGAACTTTTTTATATAAATTTTATTTTTATATAATTTTTATTTTAAAATTATAAAAAAAAGAGATGCTTTGCATCTCCTTAAAATCTTTTAAATGGCGGGAGTGACGAGACTCGAACTCGCGACCCCTAACGTGACAGGCTAGTGCTCTAACCAACTGAGCTACACCCCCATTTTAATGGTGGTCACAATAGGACTTGAACCTATGACCCCCTGCTTGTAAGGCAGGTGCTCTCCCAACTGAGCTATGCGACCATAAGTGGTGGCCAGAGGCGGAATCGAACCACCGACACGGGGATTTTCAGTCCCCTGCTCTACCGACTGAGCTATCTGGCCAAACAAAATATTTCTTTCTAAAAAAAAATGGCGGAGAACCAGAGACTCGAACTCTGAAGCCTTACGGCGTCGGTTTTCAAGACCGATTCCTTACCAATTAGGATAGCTCTCCAGCACATATGGTACCCCGTAGGGGAATCGAACCCCTGTTTCCAGAGTGAAAATCTGATGTCCTAACCGTTGAACGAACGGGGCATTTTGTTAAAATGGTGGATCTAATTGGAATCGAACCAATGACCACTCGGTTATGAGCCGAGTGCTCTAACCAGCTGAGCTATAGATCCATATGTACTTAATATTTTATTTTATGGCGTGTCTGAAGGGATTCGAACCCCTGACCCACGCCTTAGAAGGGCGTTGCTCTATCCAGCTGAGCTACAGACACATCTAAATGATTAATGGTGCGTCATACTGGATTTGAACCAGTGACAACACGATTAAAAGTCGTGTGCTCTACCTACTGAGCTAATGACGCTTACCTGGAGCGGGAAACGAGGTTCGAACTCGCGACATTCAGCTTGGAAGGCTGACGCTCTACCAACTGAGCTATTCCCGCATAAAACTGTAACACTGAATATTTATTTGGTGGCGGGGAAAGGATTTGAACCTCTGACCTTCGGGTTATGAGCCCGACGAGCTGCCAACTGCTCTACCCCGCGATATGGTGCCTAGAGCCGGAATCGAACCGGCACGGTATCAAGATACCACAGGATTTTAAGTCCTGTGCGTCTACCTGTTCCGCCATCCAGGCTTCTTAATTTAGCATTTTCATTTCTGCTCCCTTAAGACAAGAATAATAATACCATATTTTATAAATTCTGTCAACATATTTTTTTAAATAAAAAATGTTTTTTAAATTTTTCTTTTATTTTCAAGGATTTATTTTTTTGATTTTATTATTTTTTCTTTTTCTATTTTACTTTTTTGTTTTAAAAAATATTCTAATTTTGCAGCATTACTTTTATTTTCTTCTTCAAAAATAACTTCTATTTTTTTACATTTATGACTTCGAGTATATTTAGCTCCTTTTCCTTCCATATGTTGTTTATATCTTTTTTCTACATTTTTAGTAATCCCTGTATAGATAGAATCATCTTGACATCTTAACATATATACATACCATTTTTCTTTTTTCATTTCTTTTTCTCCTTTTGTATAAAAAAAACTATATTTTATTGAGGAAATATTATATAATTATATATAAAATATTAATATACTCATATCTTGTGAGTTTTATATATTATATCAATTCATTAAATAAAATTATATAATTTTTAAGGAGGGAATTTTGGACAATCTTCAAGAAAAACGTAAACTACATGCTTTTGAACTTGGTATCCTACTAATATTTTTATTTATTATTTCTCTACTATTTTATGGTAAATTTATATTAAAAGAAAATATTTTTATAGGATTTTCTAATATTCTCACATCTCAAGCTGGTTTAATCACAGATTTTTTAATGGTTGGTGGTTTGACTGCTGGCTTTCTAAATTCTCTTATTATCTTGCTTTTTAATTATTTTATTATCAAATATCTAAATATAGAATTAAAAGGTATGGCTTTGGCTTCTTTGTTTACTAGCTTTGGATTTTCTTTTTTTGGAAAAAATGTACTAAATATTCTTCCTATATATATTGGTGGAATTTTTTACAGCATGTATGAACATGTTAAATTTAAAGATATCTTTCTTCCTGTTTCTTTTGCTACAGCTTTAGCACCTTTCATTAGTGAAGTAGCTTTTAGAACAAATACATTTGAATTTTCATATATAAACGGAATTATTCTAGGAATTATTATAGGATTTATAATTGCTCCTTTAGCAAAAAAAATGAAAAGTTTTCATGAGGGATATAATCTATATAATTTAGGATTTACAGCTGGAATTTTAGGACTAGTTCTTAATTGTATTTTAAAAGCATATCATTTTGAAGTCGCTTCTAGAAAAATATTATCTGTTCAATATAATAACATTTTGCAAGTTTGTTGTACTGTAATTTTTATGATTTTTATTATTGTTGGTTTTTATATTAATGACAACTCCTTTTCAGGATACAAAGAATTAGTTAAATCAAAAGGATTGGAAATTGATTTTGTTCCAACTTTTGGTTATGGTCTAACTTTTATCAATATGGGACTAATGGGATTTTTTGCAATGTTGTTCTCTCTTTCTCTTAATCAAACTTTAAATGGTCCTATCTTAGCTGGAATTTTTACTGTAGTTGGTTTTGCAGCCCATGGAAAAACTCCATTCAATACTCTTCCTATCTTAATTGGAGTAATTTTATCAGGAGTTACAACTATACATAAAGATATATTTATTATTGTTTTATCTGGTCTTTTTGGAACATCTCTAGCTCCTATTGCAGGAATTTTTGGCCCATTTTGGGGAATAATAGCTGGTTGGTTGCATCTCACTGTTGTAACAAACATTGGAACCCTTCACGGAGGACTTAATTTATATAATAATGGATTTTCTGCTGGTATTGTAGCTAGTTTTCTATTGCCAATTATGAGAACTTTTAATGAAAGAGGTCTAAAAAGAGAATTAAGATTTTTAAAATCTAGAAAAGAATTTTTAGGAATGATAAAAAAAGAAGATTTTGAATAAACTTAAGTTATTAATCAATTTTATAAAAAAAGGATTAACAAAAGTTAATCCTTTTTTTATTCATTTTCTATGGATAAACTAGCTATTCCGTTTAAATTTAAATTCTCATTAGGAACATATCCTCTTTTGACTTTATAGTAAGCCGCTGTGGCTATCATAGCTCCATTATCTGTACAATATTTCATACTCGGATAAGAAACTTTTATATTTTTTTCTTCTCCTCTTCTCTTTAATTCATTTCTTAAAAGAGAATTAGCTGCTACTCCACCTGCTATTATAACCTGTTTTACATTCTTTTCTTCACATGCTTTAAGAACTTTTTTACATAAAATATCAACTACTTCTTTTTGGAAAGAAGCAGCTAAATCTTCTGGTATAAAAGTTTCATTTTTCATTTTCATTTTATTAACATAATTTATAACAGAAGTCTTTATTCCAGAAAAACTAAAATCATATCCTTCTACTTTAGGTTCTGGAATATGTAAAAAATTAGGATTTCCACTATAATACATTTTATCTATAACAGGGCCTCCTGGATATCCAATCCCTAATACTCTTGCTACTTTATCATAGCTTTCTCCAACAGCATCATCTAAGGTTCCACCTAAGTTTATAAAATTATGCTCTTTATCTATATAAATTATATTTGTATGTCCTCCAGAAACTACTAAAGAAATACATGGAAGTTCTACATCATTTTCTATAAAATTAGCATATATATGTCCTCTAATGTGATGTACTGGTATTAGAGGTATTTTTTTTCCATATGATAATCCTTTAGCAAAAGAAACACCTACTAATAATGCTCCTATTAATCCTGGAGCATAAGTAACAGCAATATAATCAATATCTTCTAATTTAACTTTAGCTTGTTCTAAACTTTCTTCTAATATTGTAGCTATATTTTTTATATGATGTCTTGAAGCAATTTCTGGAACAACTCCTCCGTACTCCTTATGAATTTCTATTTGAGAAGATATATAGTTAGACAACACTTCTTTTCCATCTCTAACTATCGCTATAGAAGTTTCATCACACGAAGTTTCTATTCCTAATACTAACATTTTTTCTCCTTTCTAGTTTTTAAAACTATGAATAGGGGCAGGTATTCTTCCACCTCTTTTTATAAAATCTTCACATTTAAATTTATTTACATCCATTATTGGAGCATATCCTAACAATCCTCCAAATTGAACGCTTTCCCCTACTTTTTTTCCAATAACAGGTATAAGTCTAGCTGCTGTAGTTTTATTGTTTACCATTCCAATAGCAGCCTCATCAGCTATTATTCCTGAAATAGTAGTCGCTGATACATCTCCTGGAATAGCTATCATATCAAGTCCTACAGAACATACACAAGTCATAGCTTCTAACTTTTCTAATGATAAAGCCCCTATCTCTGCTGCATGAATCATAGCATGATCTTCACTTACAGGAATGAAAGCTCCACTTAATCCTCCAACATATGAAGATGCCATTACTCCACCTTTTTTTACATTATCGTTTAAAATTGCTAATGCTGCTGTAGTTCCTGGAGCTCCTGGTTGTTCTAATCCCATTTCTTGAAAAATTTCTCCGATACTATCTCCTACAGCTGGAGTTGGAGCTAATGATAAATCTATTATTCCAAAAGGAACTCCCAATCTTTTAGCTGTCTCTTGGGCTACTAATTGTCCAACTCTTGTTATTTTAAAAGCTGTTCTCTTTACTACTTCACATAAAGTTTCAAAATCTGCTTCTTTAACTGATTCTAATGCTTTTTTTACAACTCCTGGACCACTAACTCCAACATTTATAACACAATCTGCTTCTCCTACTCCATGGAAAGCTCCTGCCATAAATGGATTATCTTCAACAGCATTACAAAATACAACAAACTTTGCACAACCTATACATTCTCTATCTTTTGTTAATTCAGCAGTTTCTTTTATTATTTCTCCCATTCTTTTTACTGCATCCATATTTATACCATTTCTTGAAGTTCCAATATTCACTGAAGAACAAACTCTTTCAGTTTCTGTTAATGCTTGTGGAATAGAATTTATAAGTATTTCATCAGCTTTTGTATATCCTTTATGAACAAGAGCAGAAAATCCACCTATAAAATTTACACCACAATCTTTAGCTGCTCTATCTAATGTTTTAGCTACACTAACATAAGAATCTGTTTCACATCCAGCAGCAGCTATAGCTATAGGAGTTACTGATATTCTTTTATTTACAACTGGAATTCCAAATTGTTTTGCTATTTCATCTCCAACTTTTACTAAATCTTTAGCATAAGTTGTTATTTTTTTATAAATTTTTTCATTGAATCTATCTATGTTTGAATCTGCACAATCCATTAAACTAATTCCCATAGTTATTGTACGAACATCCAAATTAGCCTGATCTATCATCGCATTCGTTTCTTGAATTTCTACTTTAGATATCATATACTTACTCCTTTATTTGTTAAATACGGTGCATACAATTAAATATATCTTCATGTTGCATATTTATTATAACTTCTAGTTCTTTTCCAATTTCAGCTAACTCGTCTATTAGATTTTCCATACTCGTAGTTGATTTTTCTATATCTACAATCATCATCATGTTAAAGTATCCATTTACTATCGTTTGAGAAATATCTAATATATTTATATTTTTTTCTGATAAATATGTACATACTTTTGCTATAATACCAACTTTATCTTTTCCTAATACAGTTATAATACTTTTCATTTTTTCCTCCTCGATTTTTTTTTGATAGTATAGTATATCATTTATTTCAAAAAAAGCAAATAAAAAAAAACTATCTTATTTTTTAATAAGATAGTTTTTCATCTATTTCTTAGTCAATAACTGATACTTTAACAGCTATTGGTCCCTTAGCTCCTTCTTCAACTTCAAAGCTAACTGTTTGATTTTCCTCAAGATTTTTAAATCCTTCTCCTAAAATTCCTGAAAAATGTACAAAATAATCTTTTCCTTCTTCTGAAGTAATAAATCCAAATCCTTTTTCCTTGTTAAACCATTTAACTTTTCCTTTTAGCATCAAAACCCTCCAAAATTTTATTTTCAGTTCTTTATTAGATAAAAAAATCATATAAGGAACATCTTTATTATACTCTTAACTAAAAATATATGCAAGATTTTTTTATACAGTTGTTATTTCTTTTTCTTTTAATGCTAATAAATTATCTATTTCTTTTATTGTTTTATCTGTTAATTTTTGTACTTCTTCTTCTGCTGCTTTTAATTCATCATCTGTTAATTCTTCAGCTTTTTGTAATCTTCTAAGTCCATTATTTATATCTTTTCTGATATTTCTTGCTCCTACTTTGCTTTCTTCAGCTTCTTTTTTGGCTAATTTTACATATTCTTTTCTTCTATCTGCTGTTAATTCTGGAACCATTAATCTTATAACTCTTCCATCATTATTTGGTGTTAATCCAATATTAGCTGACATTATTGCTTTTTCAATAACAGGGATTACTGACTTATCCCAAGGATCTATTACTAATAATCTAGCTTCTGGAGCTGATACTGTTCCTACTTGATTTAAAGGCATAAGAGAACCATATTGCTCCACTTTTATTCCATCTAACATAGCAACACTAGCTCTTCCAGCTCTAATTCCAGCAAATTTATGTTTTGTTACTTCTATTGTTTTTTCCATTTTTTCTTTACATTCTTTCATTAATAAATCTTTGCTCATATAATTCCTCCTAAAACTATTTTTTATACAACTACTGTACCTATCTTTTCACCTAATACTACTTTTTCTATATTTCCTTCTACTAAAGAATTAAAAACTATTAAAGGAAGTTTGTTATCTCTACAAAGTGAAATTGCTGCAGCATCCATTACTTTTAAATTTTTATTTAAAACTTCTGTATAAGTTATTGTTTCATATTTTTTAGCATCTGAATATTTTACAGGATCTTTATCATAAATTCCATCAACTTTAGTAGCTTTTATAACTACATCAGCATTTATTTCAACTGCTCTTAATACAGCTGCTGTATCTGTAGTAAAATAAGGATTTCCTGTTCCAGCTCCAAATATAACTACTCTTCCTTTTTCTAAATGTCTTTGAGCTCTTCTTTTTATAAATGGTTCTGCTACTTTAGGCATTTCTATTCCACTTTGAACTCTTGTTGGAATTCCTAATTTTTCAATAGCATTTTGAAGCGCTAAAGAGTTTATCATAGTAGCTAACATTCCCATATGGTCTCCAGTTACTCTATCTATCCCGATTTCTTCTCCAGAAAGTCCTCTAAATATATTTCCTCCACCAATTACTACAGCAACTTCTACACCTAAATTAACTACATCTTTGATTTGTTTTGCATAAGAAGAGATTACTTTTGAATCTATACCAAACTCTTGTTCTCCCATTAAAGCTTCTCCACTAAGCTTTAACAATATTCTTTTATATATAGGTTTCATTTTTCCTCCTAGTTTTTATTTAAAAAAATAGGGATGCAAATTGCATCCCCTAATTGCTTTTCTTAAGAAGTACTATCCTTTAATTTGAGCTGCAACTTCTGCTGCGAAGTCTTCTACTTTTTTCTCAATTCCTTCTCCTACTTTATATCTAGTGAAAGAAACAACTGTCATATCTCCAGCAAATTGTTCTACAGTTTCTTTATTTTCTGCTCTTACATATACTTGATTTACTAAACAATTTTCTTCATAGAATTTTTTCATTTTTCCAACTAATATATTTTCTATAATTTTAGCTGGTTTTCCTTCTGCTTCTAATTGTTTTCTAGCTATTTCTTTTTCATGCTCTAAAGTTTCTGTTGTAACTTGAGATGAATTTAAGAAAGATGGGTTCATAGCTGCTATATGCATTGCTATTCCTTTTGCTCTTTCTAATCTTTCTGGAGTCATTTCAGCTGATAATTCAACTATTACTCCTAATTTTCCTCCAAGATGGTTATAAGTTGTTACAAATCCTTCTGCTACAACTTTTTCCATTCTTCTGATGTTCATATTTTCTCCAATTTTAGCAATTAATTCAACTAGAGCTTGCTCTACTGTTCTTCCATCTGCTAAAGTTTGAGCTTTTAATTCTTCAACTGTCATAGCTGAAGTATTTAATGCAATTTCTACTAAAGTTTTTCCAAAGTTTTTGAATTCATCGTTTTTAGCAACGAAATCTGTTTCAGCATTGAATTCTATAACAACTGCTGTTTTATGATCAGGTGTTACACCATCAAAAATTAATCCTTCAGCTGCTATTCTTCCTGCTTTTTTAACTGCTTTAGCCATACCTTTTTCTCTTAGGTAGTCTATAGCTTTATCCATATCTCCATTAGTTTCTGTAAGTGCTTTTTTACAATCCATCATTCCAGCACCAGTCATTTCTCTTAATTCTTTTACTGCTTGAGCTGTGATTGCCATACTAAATCCTCCTTGAAAAATTTATATAAAATTCTCTTATTCTGCTGATCCGTTTTCTAAAACTTCTTCAACTGTTTCAGTTTCTGTAGAAACTTCTTCTACTTTCTCTTCAGTTCCTTGTCTTCCTTCGATTATTGCGTTTGCAACTAATGTAGACATTAATTTTACTGATCTTATAGCATCATCATTAGCTGGAATTGGATAAGTAATTAAATCTGGATCTACGTTAGTATCTATCATAGCAATTACTGGAATTCCTAAGTTAGCTGCTTCTGCTACTGCTAAAGCTTCTTTTTTAACGTCTACTACGAATAATGCTGCTGGTACTCCAGGCATATCTTGAATTCCTGCTAAGTTTTTATTTAATTTTTCTAATTCTTTTCTTAAGTTAGCTGCTTCTTTTTTAGTATAAGCTGTATCTAAAGTTCCATCTTGATCCATTCTAGTTAATTCTTTAAGTCTAGCTATTCTTCCTTTGATAGTTTGGAAGTTTGTTAACATTCCACCTAACCATCTATTGTTTACATAGAACATTCCAGATCTTTCTGCTTGTTCTTTCATAGCTTCTTGAGCTTGTTTTTTAGTTCCAACAAATAAGAAGTTTCCTCCATTTGCTGATATTTCTCTTACTACTTCGTAAGCCTCTTCAATTTTCTTTAAAGATTTGTGTAAATCGATTACATGGATTCCATTTCTCTCTGTGAAGATATATTTTGCCATTTTTGGATTCCATCTTTTTGCTTGATGTCCAAAGTGTACTCCAGACTCAAGTAATTGTTTCATAGTTACTACTGCCATTTTTTCCTCCTAATTTTATCTTTTGGTTATGCCCTCCGTCAATCTCAAAACTAAACAACCATTTGGCACCGAGTTTAGAAATAATTGACGTGCATTTTTTAGCATTTTATTATATCACTTTCTTTTTATAATTGTCAACTAAATAAATAAAAATATTCTTTATATTTTTTATTTGAAATATAAATTTTATTTCTTGACTTTGATATAAACATAAATTAAAATTTAAATAAATTATTTTACGAAGGGGAAGATATTATGAATATTAAAACAAAAAATCTACTTCAAATTCATATAGCTGTTTTTCTTTTAGGTTTTTCTGGGTTATTTGGAAGGTTAGTTTCAACTTCAATTTTTACTCTTATTTTAGGAAGAACATTTTTTTCAGCTTTAGCTTTATTTCTCTTATTGAAATATCAAAAAATAAGTTTAAAGTTGGAAAAGCCAAAAGAATATTTTTATTTAATCATACTTGGAATTTTTTTATCTCTTCATTGGATTACTTTCTTTCACTCAATAAATCTTTCAACTGTGGCAATAGGACTTTTAACTTTTTCAACTTTTCCTTTTTTTGTAACTTTTTTAGAACCGATTATATTTAAAGAAAAATTATATTTTTCTGATATAGTTGTAGCTATTATAGCTTTTATAGGTATATCTTTTGTAGTTCCTTCTTTTGATTTTGGAAATGATATGACAATAGGTGGATTATGGGGAATTTTTTCAGGGATTTTATATGCTATTTTTTCTTTAGGAAATAGAGCTATCACTCAAAAATATTCTGGTCCTCTAGTTTCTTTTTATGAGCAATTAGTAGTGATGTTTTCTCTAATTCCTACATATTTAATAACAAGAGAAATTGTAACAAGAAAAGATATATTTTTAATGGCTCTTTTAGGGATTGTATTTACAGCTCTAGCTCACACTCTTGTAATTAGTTCTTTAAAACATGTAAAAGCTAAAACTTCTAGTATCATTTTTTGTTTAGAACCTCTGTATTCTATAACAGCAGCAGCTTTTATATTGAATGAAATTCCTAGTATAAAAACACTTTTTGGAGGGGTTATTATTATATGTGCTGTTCTTTATTCTACTATAAAAAGTAAAAAATAATATAGTAAAAATCAATTGGAACTATTATATGAAATAATAAATTTTTATATAATAGTTCCTTCATTATTAATATTAATCTTTTGATAATTTGTTTTTTATGTCATTTTCTAAAAGATTTAAAAATTTTGAAATAGTCTCTTTCTCAACATTAGAAAAATTTTGAAATATTTTACTGTCTCTTTCTTCAGCCTCTTTATGTAAAATTTCATGTTTTATAAATATCTCTCTTCCTTTTTCAGTTAAAGAAAAATATTTCTCTTTTTTATTATCAGGATTTTGAAATTGTTTTATATATTCTCTTTCTAAAAGTTTTTTCACTATTTTTAAGGCTCCACTTTTGGTAAAATTCATGTGTTTACTTAGACTTGTAATATTAGGATTTTTAGTTTTTCCAATAAAATCTATGCTATGAACATCACTGATATTTAATTCTGAATAATTTTTAGAAAAATCTTTTTTATTAAACTCCTCTATTAATTGAAATACTGATATTAAATTATTTAATAATTCTTTATTTTCCATTTTATCTTTCCTTTTTAAATATTCTAACTGGTAACCCTGTCAACAAAGGTGTTCTATGCCAAATTATTAAAGTTTCCTCGATTTTATTCATATTTCCCAAAGCATTTGAATCTAAATTTTCTATAACATATGTTTGATTATCCTCACATTTTTTATCAGCTAAAATATGTTCTTCCCCTCTTCTTATTCCAGCACAATCTATTCCTATAAAACTAACTTTCTTTTTCAAAAGTTCCTCTATAAGCTCCCAACTTAATTGAAAGTGATTTTTAATGTATATATCACTTCCATATTTATTATCTTTTTGAATATCAGTAAAAAATATTACAAAATCTCCTTCTACTATTTCATAATCTTCTAATATTTCTATACCTATTTCTCTATTCAAATCATATTTTTTACAATCGATTGTTATTGTTCTTCTTTCAATATATTTTTCAGGTATAAAAGTTTTATTATATACATCTATATGAGTTCCAATATGTCCACTCATCATCAATGGATTTTCATTTTTTCTTACAAAATCCCAAACTTTATCCTCATCAGATATTTTTATACTTATTTCAATCATAAAAATCCCTCCATTTAGTTAACCAGTTAACTAAATTATAGAAAAAATTTTTTTATCTGTCAATTATTATTTATCTAAAGGATATTAAAAATTTCTTAATTATAAAATTAAAAAGATTAATTTCTGCAAAATACAAAAATCAATCCTTTTTAATAATAATAAATTTCACTAAATTTTTAGATAAATAATTTTATCTCTTTATAGTCGCTACATTTTCCTTCTAAGAAATCAATAAAAGGCTTTATAGCATCTCCTTTAACTTCTCTTCCATTAAACTTACAAAATCTTACACAAGCATGACATAAAATACATTTTGTAACATCAATACTTCTATGATTTTCTTTAGAAATAGCTTCTGTTGGACAAACTTTAATACATTGTCCACAATCTTTACAATTTTCATTTGGCTCTGGAGCTACTCCTCTACTTGGTCCATCTGCTTTATAAGGTCTATTCCCTGGTAACTCTATTCTTAAATTTTCTGTTTTAGTTTCTAATTTTTTAATTATCTCTTTTCCAAAATTAAAAGCTTTTTCTAAATCTTCAACTGTTGGACGACCTGTTGCTACTTTTGTAGTATAAGAATGTGTTCCTAAAAATGCTCCTGCTCCTACAACTATAAAATTATTTTCCTCAAATATATCTTGCATCTCTACAAAATAATCTTCAAAGGCTCTGTTTCCATAAACTCCAACTAAAATAATAGGAGTATTATTTCCTTTTATTTTTTTTAGAGCCTCTCTTATAATTTTTGGAACTCTTCCAGCATATACTGGAGAACCTACTATAATTAATTCATCTTCTTTAAAAGAATATTCTGTTAAATCTTTCCAAGAAAAAGTGATATCTATATTTTCTATTTCTTTTCCTATCCCTTTAGCAATATTTTCTACAACTTTCTTAGTTGAATGAGTTGGACTAAAATAAAAAGTTGTAACTTTAGATATGTTCATCTTTATTCCTCCTAAACTTTTTAAAATTATTTTAAAGGTTCAATAGCTTTTTCTAATATCCCTGTTAAATAGGCTAAAACCAAACCATAATTTGTGACTTTTAGATTTTTCTCATTACAAAATTTTATTCTATTTTCCATATTTTTTCTAGTTATCATACAACCACCACAATGAATAACTAAATCATATTTTGATAAATCCTCTGGAAAATCTTTTCCTGCTGAAAAAGTAAAATTTATTTTTTTATTTAATTTTTTCTGTAAAAGAGTTGGTATTTTTACTCTTCCAATATCTTCATGAGAAGTATTATGGGTACAAGTTTCAGCTATTAAAACATTACTATTTTCTTTTAAGTTTTTAATAACCTCTATCCCTTCTATTAATTTATCTATTTCTCCCTTTTGCCTAGCAAATAAAATTGAAAAACTTGTAAGAGGATATCTGTTATTTACTATTTTATCCACATTTTTAAAAGCTTGGGAATCTGTTATAACTAATTTAATATTATCTTCCTCTTTTAAAACTTCCTCTAACTCTGTATCCCTACAAACTACTGATTTTATTCCATTATCTAAAGCATCTCTTAAGATTTGAACCTGTGGTAAAATTAATCTTCCCTTTGGAGCTTCTGAATCTATTGGCACTACCAATACAATTTTTTCTCCATATTCTACTATTCCCTTTAATAAACTAGGTTCTTCTTCCAAAACATTCAACTTTTCAATTAAATATTTTTTGAAATTTAATATAGAATCTCTATTCTTAGTTGAAATAAATAAGCAATTATCTATTTTAGATTTTATTTCATTTTTCTTCTCTTCATTCAATAATTCTTCTTTATTCACTACCACTAAATAAGGAAGAGAATATTTCTTTAAAATTAAAAGATTTTCTTTATATTCTTCTTCAATAAAATTATTTCCATCAATAACATATATTGCAAAATCAGATTTTTTTATTTCATTGATAGTTTTTTCAATTCTTAAATTTCCTAGTTTACTATTATCATTAAATCCTGCTGTATCTATAAATAACACAGGTCCAAAAGGGATTAACTCCATTGCTTTTTTTACTGAGTCTGTTGTAGTTCCCTCTTCTGATGAAACAATAGCAATATTCTGTTCTACTATACTATTTAATAAAGAGGATTTCCCAGAGTTAACAGCTCCTACTATCACAATATTTACTCTATTTGAATTTGGTGTGTTTTGCATTTTTTTCCTTTCTAATCTTCTACCACTTTACTAAAAGATTTATCCACAATTTTAAGTCCATCTACTCCAGCACTAACTATACCTCCAGCATATCCAGCTCCCTCTCCTATTGGATAAAGTCCTTTAATATTAACAGATTCTCCATTTTCATCTCTTAATATTCTTATTGGAGCTGATGTTCTTGTTTCTGGAGCCAACAAATTAGCTCTCTCACTAATAAATAAAGGATTATTTTTCCCCCAATATTTTAAAGCCATTTTCATATTTCTTGTTATTACATCAGGGAAAAATTTATTTAAGTCATATGGAGTTTTCTTCATTAAATAACTTGTTCTTATCTCTTTCTCTGTCACTTTACCCTCTAAAAAATCAGTTACACTTTGATAAATAGCTCCATATTCTTTTACTATCTCATAACTTCTTTTTTCTAACTTTTCTTGAAATTCCATTCCAGAAAATAAATCTTCACCAAACTCATTTTCTTTAATTCCAACTACAAGGGCTGAGTTTGAAAATTCTCCATTTCTATCAGAATAACTCATTCCATTAACTAGAGAACCACCTTTTTGAGAGGCAGCATTAACAATCACTCCTCCAGGGCACATACAGAAAGAAAATACCCCTCTTTCTTCCTCATAATTATTATAAGTAAAATTATAAGTAGCAGCTCCTAAATTTTTGTGACCAGCAAATTTTCCATATTGCATCTTATCTATATCTTCTCTTGGATGTTCTATTCTAGCTCCTATAGCAAAAGGTTTACTTTCCATTTTTACACCTTTTTTATGTAACATTCTATAAGTATCTCTTGCTGAATGACCTACTCCTAAAATTATTTTATCTACTTCTATTTTTTCTATTTCATTTTTATTGTTATTTATTATAGCTCCTACAATCTTATTATCTTCTATAATTATCTCTTCTAATTTATTATTAAAATAAAATTTTCCACCCATTGAAATAATTTTTTCTCTAAGATTTTTTATAACACCTTTTAAAATATCTGTTCCTATATGAGGTTTATAATCCCACATTATTTCTTCTTGAGCACCACATTCTACAAAAGTTTGAAATACTTTATCTATATATTCACTTCTTATTCTAGTATTTAATTTTCCATCAGAATAAGTTCCAGCTCCACCTTCTCCAAATTGAATATTTGAATTTTCATTTAATATTCCAGTATTGATAAAGTTTTCTACTGACTTATCTCTAGAATCTACATCTTCTCCTCTTTCAATTATAATAGGCTTATATCCATATTCTACTAATCTCAAAGCTGAAAAAAGCCCTGCTGGTCCTGTTCCCACTATCAAAACTTTTTCTTCTTTATTTATAGCTTCCCTTTTTAAATATACACTATCTTTTATTATATTTACATTTTTCATATTTTTTATATCAATTTCATTTTTTAAATAAACTTCTAAATTATAAACAAACTTTATATCATTCTTTTTTCTACTATCTATAGACCTTTTTAACCATAAAATTTTATCTATGTTTTCTTTTTTTATCCCTTTTTTTATTATTTCTTTTTCTATTTCCTTATTTTGATTTTTTATCACTGGTATCATTATATTATTTATACTAACTCTCAATATATCACCTCTGTAAAAATTATACCATAATAAAAAAAAATGTGCTTATATATTTTATCTTTCTCAATCAAAAGTGTTATTTTATTTTTTCTATGAATATTCTATATTTTATGGTATAATATTATGTATATTTTTTAAGGAGGTTATATGGAAGAATTAACAAAATTTCAAATTTTTTTAGAAGAAGTTAAAATGGATGCATTAAAAATGTTACCCTCTATTGCCATAAAGATTATTTGGGTTATATTTTTACTAGTAATTTTTAAACCTGTTAATAAATCAATTATAAAATTTTTTAAACTTTTATTTGATAAAAATAAAGTTGACCCATTATTAAAAAGTTTTATTATATCTTTTATTAATGTATTAATTTATATTTCTTTCTTTGTTTTAATCATTGGAGGAATAGGGGTAAGAGCTACATCTCTTGTTACTATTTTAGGTACAGCAGGTTTGGCTGTAGGTCTGGCTTTACAAGGAAGTTTATCTAATTTAGCTGGAGGAGTATTAATATTATTCTTTAAACCTTTTTCAAAAGGAGATTATATAATAACAAGTAGTGGTTCTGGTACTGTTGAAAGTATTTACATTTTATATACAGTAATTTCAACTGTTGAAAATTTTAGAATTACTATTCCTAATAGTGAATTAGCTAATTCAGCTGTTACAAATGTTTCTAGAAGTCCAGAAAGAATGATTGATGCTATGATTAGTGTTAGTTATGACTCAGACCTTGATTTAGTTAAAGAAACTTTAAACTCCATCTTAAAAGAGCATAAAGATATTCTTCATGAAAAAGGTTATGTAATAAGACTAAAAAAACAAAATGCTAGTTCTTTGGATTTTGTATTAAGAGCTTGGGTAAAAAAAGAAAATTATTGGAATACTTACTATGATTTAATGGAAACTATTGTTATTAAATTTAGAGAAAATAATATTGAAATTCCTTACAATAAACTTGATGTTTATCAAAAATAATTTCATAAAAAATTTATTATTCTCAAAATTTTTATTATATTTTATTAAATAATAAAATTGTAATTCACACTCTATATTAATAAATATAGAGTGTATTTTTTTATAAAAAATAAATTTATTTTCACTATTTTTTTATATATTTCTTTAAATCTTTTATTTTCTTCTCTAAATTTTATATTATTTATTTTCTTCCATCTCTTCTCTTAATTCTCTAAAATAAAAAAGGATTAATTTATATAAGTAAATTAATCCTTTTTAATTATTATTTAATAAATTAGATTATAAATTTAAGATTATCTTTCTTCCATATTTTTTACTGTTGAATAAGTTAATCCTTTTATATTTTCTAATGTTGGTTTTCCTGTAAATAATGAAGCTATTAAAGAAACTACTACGTTACTTCCAATTATTAATAAAGAAATTAAGAATTCAAATATTTTTGGAGTAGTGTATTCTGGTATCAATTTTGTTAATAATCCCATTGGGTTTCCTAAATAAGTAGCTACTAATACAGAAGCTATAAATCCTACCCAAACAGCTTTTGTATTTACTTTATCAAAGAAGATTCCAACTAAGAATACCCCAGCTATTGGACCTCCTAATAATCCTGTAATTGCTTGGAAGTATAAGAACATATCTCCTTGTCCAGCATATAAGAAATGTACTGCTAATATTGTACTGATAATTCCTACTACCCAACTTGAACCTTTTGCAAAATTAAGTTTTTGTTTGTCTGACATATCAGGTCTTAATTGTTCTAATATATCTGATGTCATACAAGTTGATACAGAGTTTAAACTAGAAGATACTGTTGATTGAGCTGCTGCAAATATAGCTGCTAATACTAATCCTGAAATTCCTGTAGGAATATATTTAATTACAAAATAAGGTAATATTGCATTTCCATTTATTGTTTCTGGTAATTTATTTCCAAAATTAAAGAATACATAAAGAGCTGAACCCATTCCAACAAATATAAAGATACTTGTTAATAATAATGGAATATTGATAAATAAACTTTTCTTAGCTTCAGCTTCATTTTTTGTTGTATTATATCTTTGAACTATATCTTGGCTTCCTACATATGAATAAATAGAGTTTACAAGTCCTCCAATTAACATAGCCCATAAACTTGTTTTTGCTAAATCAAAAGAGAAGAAATCAGCGTTTAAAATTAATCCACCATCTGATAACGCTTTAAATCCTTGTCCTACACCTTCTGGAGCTGCAGAGAATCCCATTATTATTATTAAAAATGCTCCAACTAATAATACTATAGTTTGAATAGCATCAGACCATAAAACAGCTTCTATTCCTCCCATTGATGTATAAGCAACACAGAATACTGCTACACCAACAGTTAATACTACTGGATTAAGACTTGGTAATGCTTGTTGTAATGCTAATGTTGGTAAATATAATACAACTGCCATTCTTATTATATGGAATAATATAAAAGCTAAACTTCCTATTATTCTAAATTTGTTATCAAATCTTTTTCCTAAATATTCATAAGCAGTAGTTACATTTACTCTTCTGAAAAATGGAACAAATACTAAAGCAGCCCATAAAACCATTAAAATAATTCCTATAGGTGCCATTCCTAAAAGCCATCCACCTCTAAATACAGAAGCTGGTATTGCTATGAAAGAAATTGAAGAAAGAGCTGTTGCATAAATACTACAAGCTGTTACCCATGCTGGAACTCTTCCACCTGCTTTGAAATAATCATCTGTAGAAGTAGTTCTTCTTGCAAAATAAACTCCAACCATAAACATACCGATAAAATATAATGCTATTACAACCCAGTTAAACCAATGCCAAGACATAATTGACCTCCATAATTTTTATTTATTTTTGTTTTTTATTTGTTCACGAGAACATACGATACATTAATTATGATAATTTATTTTCTTTATTTTGTCAACTGTTTTTTTTGAAACAGTTGTTCTTTTTTAGAAAAAAAATATTTTTTTTATACATTTTCTTTTGGAATTATTTAATTTTTTCATTTTATTTTTCTTTTTTTAGTCTTAATATTTATAAATAATTATATGATTCTCTTATCTTATTTTTTAGAATAAAATAAACTTTTTTTAAAAAATATGTACTAAAAAAAATAAAAAACCATTGACAAATATTATATAAAAAGTTATTATTGTATTGTACACGAGTACATAATTTTTTATAAATTTTCTAAGGACTAAAGGAGAAAAATCAATGAAAAAAATAGTCGGTATTGATATTGGTGGTACAATGATAAAATATGGACTTTTATCTATTGAAGGAGATATTTTAGAAAATGGTGAAATAGAAACAGAAGCTTCTAAAGGAATTGATGTACTTTTTGGAAAATTATGTAATATTGTTTCTAAATATTTAAAATCAAATGATATCCTTGGTATAGCTGTTTCTGGTACTGGTCAAATAGATGGTAGTATTGGAAAAGTTATTGGTGGTAACCCAATTATCCCTGGATGGATAGGAACTAATCTTGTTGAAAAACTAGAAAATCACTTTAATCTTCCTGCTGTTTTAGAAAATGATGTTAACTGTGCAGCTCTTGGTGAAAAGTGGCTTGGAGCTGGAAAAGGACAAGATAATTTTATCTGTGTTACAATAGGAACTGGAATCGGTGGAGGAATTGTTTTAAATGGCGATATATTTAGGGGTTCTTCCTGTGTTGCTGGTGAATTTGGACATATTCAAATTGAAAAAAATGGTAAAGAGTGCTTATGTGGAAAAAAAGGTTGTTATGAAAGATATGCTTCAGCAACAGCTTTAGTTTCACTAGCTAAAGAAAAAACAGGTAAAATTTATAATGGAAAACAAATTTTTGATAGAGAAAGAAAAAATGAACCTGTTTTCGTCGAAGTCATAAAAGAATGGGTAGATTATTTTACTGATGGACTTAGTACTATAACTTATATTTTTAATCCAACTCTTATTATTATTGGTGGAGGAGTTACTAAACAAGGAGATTATCTTTTAAACAAATTTAAAGATAGTTTAGATGCTAAACTTGGAGTAAATTATAAGAAAAACTTAGAAATAAAATTTGCTGAACTAGGAAATAATGCTGGTATGTTAGGTGCTGAATACTTATTACTTAAGAAAATTGGAATGTTATAATTTCAATTAATATATAAAGGAGTGATATATTATGATATATGGAGAAATTAAAGATTTAGCTCAATACAAAGGAATTTCAAAAAATTTAGATACTGCTATTGATTATATTTTATCTGGAAAATATAAAGATGGAGTTGTTGGTAAAAATGTTATAGATGGAGATAATGTATATTTTAATCATCCTGATTATCCTATGACAAAAGAAGTTAAAGATGCTTTCTTTGAAGGTCATAAACAATATATAGATATCCATGTTGTTATAGATGGAGAGGAAAATTTAGGATTCACTCCTAACCCTGAAATGAAATTAACTAAAGAATATGATGCTGAAGGAGATTATGAATTATTTGAAGGAGAAGTTAAAAACTTTTTCCATTTAACTCCTGAAAGATTTGTTATGTTCTTCCCTAACGAACCTCATATGGCTCTTGTAAAAGTTAATGAAGTTAAAAAAATTAGAAAAGTAATTTTTAAAGTTTTAGTATAGTTTTAAATTAATATTTGGAGGCATTAATTATGAGTAAATTTGAGGATGTTAAAGGAAAATTAATAGTTTCTTGTCAAGCTCTTCCTGATGAACCATTACATAGTTCTTTTATAATGGGAAGAATGGCTTATGCTGCTTTTGTTGGTGGAGCTTCTGGAATCAGAGCTAATACTGTTTCTGATATTCAAGAAATCAAGAAAAATGTTTCTCTTCCTATCATTGGAATTATAAAAGAAGTTTATGGAGATAATCCTGTTTATATAACTCCTACAATTAAAGAAATTGATAAATTAGTAGCTGAAGGTGTAGATGTTATTGCTGTTGATGGGACAAAAAGAGAAAGACCTGATGGAAATACTTTAGAAGAACTTATGAAGGAAGTTAAAGCTAAATATCCTAATCAATTATTTATGGCTGATATTTCTTGTGTAGAAGAGGCTGTTAATTGTGAAAAATTAGGTTTTGATATAGTAGGAACTACTCTTGTTGGATATACTGAATATACAAAAGGAAATAATCCACTTACAGAATTAGAAAAAGTAATTAAAGCAGTTAATATCCCTGTAATTGGAGAAGGAAATTTAGATACTCCTGAAAAAGCTAGAAAAGCTTTAGATTTAGGAGCTTATGCAGTTGTTGTAGGAGGAGCTATCACTAGACCTCAACAAATCACTAAAAAATTCGTAACTGAAATGACAAAATAAAAATATATTAAGGAGGAAAAAATGAGTATCGAAAAATATCAAGGAATTATACCAGCTTTTTATGCTTGCTATGACAAAGAAGGAAATATCAGTGTTGAAGGAGTTCAAAAATTAACTCAACACTTATTAGACAAAGGTGTTAAAGGTGTTTATGTTGGAGGTTCATCAGGAGAATGTATCTATCAAAGCGTTGAAGAACGTAAAGTAGTTTTAGAAAACGTTATGAAAATAGCTAAAGGAAAAATGACTGTAATAGCTCACATTGCATGTAACAACACTAAAGACAGCCAAGAATTAGCAGCCCATGCTGAATCTTTAGGAGTAGATGCTATAGCAGCTATCCCACCTATTTACTTCAAATTACCTGAGCACGGAATTGCTAAATACTGGAACGATATGTCAGCAGCAGCTCCTAATACAGATTTCATAATTTACAATATTCCTCAATTAGCAGGAGTATCATTAACAATGTCTCTATTAAAAGAAATGATGAAAAACCCTAAAGTAATAGGAGTTAAAAACTCATCAATGCCAGTTCAAGATATCCAAATGTTCAAAGCTGAATTAGGAGAAGGAAAAGTTGTATTCAACGGTCCAGATGAACAATTACTTTCTGGTTTAGCTATGGGAGCTGACGGAGGAATCGGGGGAACTTACGGAGTTATGCCTGAATTATACTTAAAAATAGAAGAATTATTCAAAAAAGGTGAAATTGCAAAAGCAAGAGAAATCCAATATGATGCTTGTTCAATAATCTATGCTATGTGCGGATGTAAAGGAAATCTATATGCAGTAATGAAAGAAATCTTAAAATTACGTGAAGGTGTTGATTGTGGAAGCGTAAGAAATCCATTACCTGAATTAGTAGAAGAAGATATGCCAAAAGTAAAAGCTTGTGCTACAATGATAGATGAAGCTATAAAAAAATATTGCTAATTAATTTTAAAAGAGGTTAATATATTAACCTCTTTTTTATTATCAAAATAAAAAAGAAGACACTAAATAGTGTCTTCTAATTTTTTATCTTCTCTCTTTAGTATAAGTTATCCATTTTTCATCATTGTTTAATAATTTTATAAGGTCTAAATTTTCTCTTTTTCCTATTTTCGCCTTGAATTTTTTAGTAATTTCTTTTGTTTTACCTTGTTCATCTTTATATTTAATTACAATAATATGATTTACTCCTTTTATATCTACTGCTGCTTTTTTAGTAGCTCTTATTTTTTTAAAAGGTGCTTTATCTATACTATATTGTATCTCTTTAGGAATTCCTTCCATTCCTTTTCTTCCTGCACTTAATATAGCCTTATGAAGTTTTCCAGTAAAAAATAACATTACTGATATCAATAATGTGATAAATAATACAACTATCCAACTAATTACTCTTTTCATTATTTATCACCTTCCACATTTTGATAACTTCCTTCTATAGCATTTCTTCTTTGTTCTTCTTGTTCTTTTTCTCTTATTCTCTGATGTAGTACTAATGTTAAAGCAACAACTCCATAAGACACAAATACTCTAAAATATTCTCCTATATAAGCTGAACCCATCAAATTTTTTCCGGCATTTGGAGACACTATAAATAGCATATGGAATAAGAATACTCCACTAATAGCATTTATTATATTAGCTTTAGAAGCACTAGCTCCTCCAACTAATAAAGCTGCTATTGAAAACATTCCTATTTGTTCATGACTATTATAAGTATTCATTGTTCCCATATTTTGAAGATATATTATTTGACCAAAACCAGCTAATATAGTTGAAATCACAATAGCTATTACTCTTGTTCTATCTACATCAATTCCAGCTGTCTTAGCTACTTCAATATCTTGACCTATAGCTCTCATATCTTGTCCTAATTTTGTTTTTCTAAACCATACTGTAAAAAGACCCAAAAGTCCAATTAATAAAAAAGTAAATATAGGAATTTCTATTTGTCCTATTTTTAATGTTAAAAAACCATCTAATACTTTTCTAATGTCTATTAAATCTATAGCATTTCTTACTCCATATCCTCTAGATAATAATAATTTTTTATCTGTAAGAGGTATTATTTTTCCCATACCATATAAAACTATTAATTGATAAACTCCATTGATAAAGAAACCTAAAATCATAGATGTTATCATTTCTCTACCTTTGGCTCTATTAAGAATAGTTCCTCCTACTATTCCTAAAATTATTGATAGTGGTACTGAAATTATTGCTGCTAAGAAAATACCTTGCATTCCTACTATTTGCCAATCAGTTATAAATATTAAAGCTAATTGCCCTGCCATAGCTCCAAGAACGATTCCAAAATTTAATCCCATTCCTGCTACAACTGGAATTAATAAAGATAAAACTAAGAAAAGATTTCTTGACAGTCTTTCTACCATTTCTTGAGCTGTAGATATAACTCCTAATCCTGACAATGGAAAAGCTATAACAATTAATGTTAACATTATTATAGGAACTATATTACTTAATAAAATTTTTGATAAATTATTTTTTTTCATATTATAATTCCCCCTTTCTTGTCAATGCATATAATATCATTCCATTTGATACTATTATTCTTATTGTTTCTGACATATCTGTTTTTATTATTGCATTTACAACACTTGGAGTCATTGTTAATATTCCTTGAAATAAAAATGTTCCTATTATTACATTAACTATAGTAGCTCTATTGACTGAAGCTCCCCCTATTAATATTGCTGCTATAGCTGGGAAAGCCATATAGAATGGTGCTAAATATAATTGTACAAATCCAAAACTTTGTTCATATATTATAATTCCCACTGCTGCTAAAACACTAGAAAAGATAACTGATTTTATTCTTTCTTTATCTATATTTATCCCTGTAGCCTTTGAAAACTTCTCATTTGTTCCAACAGCTTTCATAGCTAATCCTGATTTTGTTTGGAAAAATATCCAAATAAATAGAGCTATTATAGCAAAAATGATTATTTCTCCTATAGGTAATTTAAGTCCTTCAAGATGTAAGGCTTTTTCTAAAGCTCCATGCCAATAATTTTCAACACTAACTGTTGTACGTAGTCCTTCTCCTCCATAAGCCCATATCATATCTGGACTTTTAAATGGTAGAATTAGCCACATAATACACATTAAAGCAACTGATGAAAACCCAATATATGTAGCTATCATCATTTCTCCACCTTTAACTTTATTTAAAATTATTCCATAAAGCCATCCAAATATAACTCCAAAAAAAGCTCCCACAATTATGGCTACTAAAAACCCTTTCATTCCTACAAGGCCTAATTCAATACTTATTACAGCTCCTAAAAGCCCCGCTTCAACTCCTAAAGGCATTCCAAAGTTTAATCCTGTTCCAGCTTGTATCATAGGTACTAATGATAATACTAGAACTACATTCATCCCAAATCTTACAAGAGTATCACTTAAAGCAGCCCCAATATTTAAACCTATAAATGGACAAACTGCATACATACTTATAAGAAATAATCCTATAATTATTCTTGGCCATCCAAAAGTATTTATATATTTTTTTAAATTCATTAATTACTTCCTCCTATTCCTGTCATATATTTACCAAATTCTATTATATTTGCTTTTGGAGATAATATTCCAGCTACTTTTCCTTCATTTATTACAGCTATTCTATCACAAATAGATCTTAATTCTTCTACTTCTGAAGAAGTAATTATTATTGTTGTCTTCTTTTCTTTATTATATTTTTTTAATATATCTAAAACTAATTTTTTAGCTCCCACATCTATCCCTCTTGTTGGCTCTGATACAAACATTAATTTAGGGTCCATTGTAAAAGCCTTTGCTAAGCATACTTTTTGTTGATTTCCACCACTTAACTCTTGTACTCTTTGCTTAGAGCTCATACATTTAATTTCTAGTTGTTCCACATATTTTTTTGCATTTTTTTCTATTTCCTCTTTATCTATACATCTTAAACAACCAAATTTTTTCTTTAAAAATAATTCTTTTATTTGAATTGCTGGATAGGCTATATTCATTTCAATAGATTTATCTAAAAGTAATCCGACACCTTTTCTATCTTCAGATACAAAGAAAATTCCCTTAGATAAAGCATCTGTGGGGTCATTTAATTTTATATCTTGGTTTTCAAAAGTAACTTTTCCTGTTGAATAATATAGTCCCATCACTCCATTAGCAACACCTATTTTTCCTTGTCCAGCCATTCCAGCTAATCCCAAAATTTCTCCTTCACGAACTTTTAAATTTAGTTTTTTGACTAATTCTCCAGGCATATCTACTGATAAATTTTCTATATTTAATATAACTTCTGAATCATCTACTTTTAAATGTTCTTCTTGAATTTTCTCACTTTGTTTATCTTCTATATTTCTTCCTATCATCCAGTTAGTTATTTCGTCAACATTTGTGTCTTTTGTTGCTACAGAGTTAATCATAACCCCATCTCTTAATACAACTACTTTATCACAAGCTTCTATTATTTCGTTTAATCTATGTGTTATAAAAATGATTGAAATTCCTTTTTTAGCAAGCAACTTTATTGTTTTAACTAATACTTCAGCCTCTCCCTCAGTTAATACTGCTGTTGGTTCATCTAAAACTAATAATTTAATTTTTTCTCTTTCTATTTCTCTAGCAATTTCTGTAAATTGCATATGAGCTACTGGCATTTCTTGGATATATTCATCACTATTAATTGTAATACCTAAATTCTCAATAGCTATTTCAGCTCTTTTTTTGATTTCATTTTTATCTAATACTTTTATTCTCTCTCCAAATAGTAATTCTAGAAAGCTTTGTCTAGTACTTTCTCTATTAAGAACAATATTTTCTCCAGCTGAAAATCCTGGTATCAATGAAAATTCTTGATGAACCATTCCAATTCCAGCTTCCAAAGCATCAAATGGACTATTAAAATTAATTTCTTTTCCTTCTAATTTTATTTTTCCATTATATCCACCTGTTTCTTTTATTACTGGCATTCCAAATATAATTTTCATCAATGTTGATTTACCAGCACCATTTTCTCCTACTAATCCTACTATTTCTCCTTCTTTTATTTCTAAATTGATATCTTTTAAAACAGTATTTTCTCCAAAAGATTTAGATAGATTAGATATTTCTAGTAATGTTTTACTCATTAATCCCACCTTTCATTTTTAAAATACTTAAATAAAATTTATAAATATTTTATTTAAATTTTTTAAAAATTTAAATATGACAAATATAGACTAAGTCTATATTTGTCATATTTTTTTGTTTTTATTATTTTTTATTATTTTACATCAAAATATTTTTCAGGAACTTCTAATTGAGTCATTCCCATGTATCCTTTACCAAATACATAAGTATCTTGATATATTAAAACATAATTTTCTCTTTCAATTCCATCACTATCAACTAAATAACTTCCATTCCATCCTGCTCCTGGAGTATTAGCTTTTAATGTTTCCATTATTGCATCAAAATCTAATATATCTGTTTTTCCATCTATCACATTAACAGCATGGTCTGCCATTGCTAAAGCACAAGCAAAGTTATATGAATATGCCCATGTTCCCATTCTTCCTGAAGCACCTTTTTCAATAACAACATCTTCTACTTTTTTCAATATTTTTGGCCAGTTTCCTCTTTCATCATTAGTAAATTTAATTCCTAAAGCTCCTGGATATCCCATTGTTGGAGATGGTAAGTCAGCTTCTACAAAATATCCTCCTTCTTCTGCTACTCTTTTTAATAATGGTTCTGTATGAGCATCATTAGTACAGAAGAATGCAGTATCCTTTCCATATTGTTTTAACCAGTTTGGAACTTGCTCTAATATATATTGTTGAGCACCAGCTACACCAACATCACTTACTGGGTCTGGAGCTGAAACTTCATAGAATCCCATTCCTAAATCTTTAGCTGCTTCTTTCATTACATTTCTTCTTCTTGACAACATTTCATAACTTAAATGTCTAGGGAATGATATATGAACAAAATTTTTAGCTCCCATTTCTTTTGCTGTTTTAACTATTAAATATCCTCTAGCTATTGAATCTGGATATAATGCCAAATCTGTAACATCAGCTATCATTTCTGGATCTTCATGAGCTGTATTTGCCAGTAAAATAATATCAGGTCTTTTATCTTTTACTCTTCTATAAGCTTCTACAGTTCCTGGAATAGCTTCTGTCATAATTATAGCTTTCATTTTAGGATCGTCTGCTAAAGCTGTTATTTGAGATATTGTAGTTTCCATTTCTTGCATAAAGTTATCTGGATAAGTTATATGAACTACTTTTCCTCCATTAGCTACACTACCATATTTAGCTGCTACAGCTTCAGCCCCTCTTAAAGAGTCTTCAGATTGAGATACAGTTCCACTTACTACCCCAATATGATAATCTGCTGCAAAAACGTTTAGTGAACAACATCCTAGTAAAAAAGAACAAACTAATAATTTTTTCATATTTCTCCCTCCTAATTTACTTATTTCTTAATACTGTTTAAAATTTTAGTATTACAATTACTATTGAGTGATATTATACTCCATGTTGATTTAAATGTCAACACAATCTTCATATTTCTCAATATAATAAAAGAAAGGAATTTATACCCCTTTCTTTTATATTTAAACTATAGTAACTTTTCAGCAATTTTTACTTTCATAAGTGCATCTTGTAAAGTTTTTTGAACAAGCATAATCTGTTTATCTTCATTAGTTTTTTTCAATTTTTCTTGAGCTAATTGAACTTCTTTTTTAGCTATTTCAATATCTATTTCTTCTGGTAATAGTGCTTCATCTACTATTATTGTAACATTATTGTTACTAATTTCTATGAAACCATTAGATATATAATATTTTATTTCTTTTCCTTTAGTTACTCTTATAGATATTTCTTCAGGTTGTAATGCTGCCACAAAAGGAGCATGATTAGATAAAATCCCCATATCTCCTTCTGTTGTTCTTACTTTTACAAATTCAATTTCTTCTGAGAATTTTTTTCCAATGGGAGTTATTATTTCTAATCTAAAGTTTGCCATTTTATTCAGCTCCCTTCAATAACTCTCTTCCTTTAGCTACTGCTTCCTCAATTGTTCCAACATATAAGAAAGCTTGTTCTGGTAAATCATCATATTTTCCTTCTAGAATTTCTTTAAATCCTCTTACAGTTTCTTTTATAGGAACATATTTTCCTTGCATTCCTGTAAATTGTTCTGCTACTGTAAATGGTTGTGAAAAAAATCTTTCTATTTTTCTTGCTCTAGAAACAGCTAATTTATCTTCATCTGATAACTCATCCATTCCTAAAATAGCTATGATATCTTGTAATTCTTTATATCTTTGTAATACAGCTTGAACCTCTCTAGCTACATCATAGTGTTCTTTACCAACAATCTCTGGGTCTAGAGCTTTTGATGTTGAATCTAATGGGTCAACAGCTGGATATATTCCAAGTGATGCTATTCTTCTCGAAAGAACTGTTGTTGCATCTAAATGAGAGAATGTTGTAGCTGGAGCTGGGTCTGTTAAGTCGTCAGCTGGTACATATACTGCTTGAACTGAGGTTATTGATCCTGTTTTTGTTGAAGTTATTCTTTCCTGTAAAGCTCCCATTTCTGTTGCAAGGTTTGGTTGATATCCAACAGCTGAAGGTGTTCTTCCTAATAGAGCTGATACTTCAGAACCAGCTTGAGTAAATCTAAATATATTGTCTATAAATAGAAGTACATCTTGTCCCTCTTTATCTCTGAAATTCTCTGCTATTGTAAGTCCTGTTAATCCTACTCTAAGTCTTGCTCCAGGCGGCTCATTCATTTGTCCATAAACAAGTGATGTTTTAGATAAAACTCCTGATTCAGTCATTTCATTATAAAGGTCTCTTCCTTCTCTTGTTCTTTCTCCTACTCCAGCGAATACAGAAAGTCCCCCATGACCTTTAGCTATGTTGTTTATTAACTCCATTATTAAAACTGTTTTTCCTACTCCAGCTCCTCCAAATAATCCTATTTTTCCACCTTTTATATATGGAGCTAATAAGTCTATTACTTTTATTCCTGTTTCAAATATCTCTACTTCTGTTCCTTGAGATTCAAAATCAGGAGCTGGTCTATGTATAGGAAGTTTTTCTTCTGTAACAATAGGTCCATTATTATCAACTGGTTGTCCTAATACATTTAATATTCTACCAAGTACAGCTTTCCCAACTGGTACTGTTATTGGAGCTCCAGTATCGATTACTTCCATTCCTCTTTGTAATCCATTAGTATCATCCATAGCTATGGTTCTTACCATATTATTTCCTATATGTTGAGCTACTTCAAGAACTAATTCTTTATCTCCATTTTGTACCTTTAAAGCATTATATATTTTAGGTAAGTTGTCTTTAAATAGAATATCTACTACTGGTCCTATTACCTGTGTTAGAATTCCTCTATTTTCCAATTTTTTAACCTCCCTGTTAATCAAATTGTATTAATTATTTTAAGGCAGGTGCTCCTCCTACTATCTCTGTAATTTCTTGAGTTATAGCAGCCTGTCTTTCTCTATTATATTGTAAATTTAATTCTTTCATCATTTCTTCTGCATTATCGTTGGCACTCTTCATAGCGTTTTTTCTAGCTGAGTGTTCACTAGCTGTGTTTTCTAACATTGCCTGATATAATTCTATATTTATATATTTAGGTAATAAATCAGATAAAACAGCTTCTGCATCTGGTTCAAAAATATATGACATATTTTTATTTGTTTCTACTCTTTCAATAGGAATAATTTTCTTAACTAAAAGGTCACTTCTTAAAGCTGAAATAAATTTATTGTAAATTAAATATACCTCATCAAATATTTCAGAATAATAATATTCCACAATATTTTCACTTATTTCTTTAGCTTTATCATATATAACTTCAGGAATAACTTGAGTATATTCTGCTTTTATATCATAACTTCTTTTAGAACAATATTCTTTTCCTTTTTTTCCAACAACTATGACAGATATTTTTTTATCTTTATTTTTTTCTTCTACCTCTTTTAATTTCTTTAATGTCATACTATTAAAGCTTCCACAAAGCCCTCTATCAGAAGTTAAAACTATAATTCCTATTTTCTTTACAGTTTCTCTTCCATCAAAAAGAGGATGTTTCTCAGATTTTATTCCTGCAGCTATATTTGACATAATTTTATGAATACTCTCTGAGTAATCACGAGATTTTAAAACTTTTTCAGAGAATTTTTTAAATTTAGTAGTTGAAACAACTTCCATAGCTTTTGTTATTTGGTGAGTAGACTGAACACTTTTTATTCTACTTTTAATTTCTTTAGAACCAGCCATATATTCACCTCTTTTTATTTAATATATTGTTTTTTATATTCTTTTATTGCAGTAGAAATCTTATCCTCTAATTCTTTATCTAGAGCTTGTTTCTCTTTTATTTCATCTAATAAATTTGTAGTATTTCTTAGTTCTTTAATTAAGTTAACTTCAAAATCTAAAACTTTATCTACATCTATATCATCAAAGAATCCTTTAGTTACTGCAAAGAAAGAAATTACTTGTTCTTCTACTGGATAAGGTTTATTTTGAGGTTGTTTTAACATAGCCATTATTCTATGTCCCCTCTCTAATTGAGCCTTTGTAGATTTATCTAAGTCAGAACCAAATTGAGCAAATGTTAATAACTCTGTATATTGAGCTAATTCTAATTTTACTTTTGCTGCTACTTGTTTCATTGCCTTTATTTGAGCTGCTCCTCCAACCCTTGAAACTGATATTCCAGCATCTATAGCTGGTCTAAATCCTGAGTTAAATAATTGTGAATCTAGGAATATTTGACCATCAGTTATTGAAATAACATTTGTTGGAATATAGGCAGCTACGTCTCCAGCTTGAGTCTCGATTATTGGTAAAGCTGTTATAGAACCCCCACCTAATTCATCTGAGAGTTTTGCTGCTCTTTCAAGTAATCTTGAATGTAAATAGAATACGTCTCCTGGATAAGCTTCTCTTCCAGGTGGTCTTTTTAATAATAGAGACATTTCTCTATAAGCTACAGCATGTTTTGTTAAATCATCATAAACGATTAATACATGTTCACCTTTATCCATAAAGTACTCTGCCATAGCAACCCCAGCATATGGAGCCATATATTGTAAAGGAGCTGCTTCTGAAGCTGTAGCAGCTACTATTGTTGTATATTCCATAGCTCCTAAATCTTCTAATTTTTTATATATTTGAGCTACTGTAGACCTTTTTTGTCCAATAGCTACATATATACATTTTACTCCAGTTCCTTTTTGGTTTATAATAGCATCCACAGCTACCGCTGTTTTTCCTGTTTGTCTATCCCCTATTATAAGTTCTCTTTGTCCTCTTCCAATAGGAACCATTCCATCTATAGATTTGATTCCTGTTTGTAAAGGTTCAAATACTGGTTTTCTTGATATAATTCCTGAAGCTTTTCTCTCAAGTTCCATATATTTTTTAGGAGTAATTTCTCCTTTACCATCTATAGGTTCTCCTAAAGCATTAACAACTCTTCCTAAAAAATCTTCTCCAGCTGGAATTGAAACTATTCTTCCTGTAGATTTTACTTCATCTCCCTCTTTTATTTGAGAGAAATCTCCAAATATGATAACTCCAACATTGTTTTCTTCTAGGTTAAGTACCATTCCCATTATTTTATTTGGAAACTCTAATAACTCTCCTGCTTTTGCATCACTAAGTCCATATACTCTAGCAATACCATCTCCTACTTCTAATACAGAACCTGAAGTTTTAATATCAAGGCTTTTTTTATAATTTTCTATTTCAGTTTTTATAATATTACTAACCTCTTCTGGTCTGATTCTCACCTAATACACCTCCGATTATGTGTATGCTAATTTTCTTTTATCAAAGTCTTTAATTGAGTTTTTATACTTCCATCTATTATCTTATCACCTATTTTTAAGATTCCTCCACCAATTATTGACTTCTCAATATTAACTTTTAGATTAATTTTTTTATTAGTTCTCTTTTCTAAATTTTTGATTAATCTTTCTTTTTGTTTTTCTGTAATATCTTGAGCAAATGTAGCTTCTACATCTAAAATTTGATTTTTGAAATAGTAGATTTTTAAATATTCAGCCACAATTTCTCTAATATCCATTACTCTTCCTTTTTCTAAAAGGTAAAATATAATATTTTTTACTTCCTCTTTTTCTGAAGAATATATTTTATTCAAGAAATCTTTTTTTTCTTCCAAAGCTATTAATGGATGGTCTATTAGATTTTTAAACTCCTTATCTTTTAGATACATCTCCATTAAAAGATTAAGTGCTTCATAAATTTCTTTTAAATTATTATTAGATTCTCCTACTAAATAGATTGCTTCAGCATATCTTCTTCCAACTTTATTATTTGCCATTAAGCATCTCCCATTTCATCTATAAAGTTATCTATTAAAGCACTACCTTTTTTAGAATCTAATTTTTCATTTACAAGTTTTTCAGCAAGTTGAACAGCTATTTTTTGCATTTCCTCTTTAATGTCTTTTCTTGCTTTTTCTTTCATTTTTTCTACTTCTATTTCAGCACTTTTTAAAATCTTATCTCTTTGGAATGTAGCACTTTTTATTATTTCTTCTCTTCTTTCATCTGCCTTTTTCTCAGCAGTTGTTATTATTTTATGAGCTTCATCTTTAGCTTCTCTCAATATAACTTTAGCCTTTTCTACTTCAGCTTCAGCTATCTCTTTGTTCTTTTTAGCTTCCTCTAAATCTCCTGATATTTTTTCTCTTCTTTCTTTAATTATTCTTCCTAAAGGTTTTTTAAAATATTTATTAAAAATAACTATTAAAACAAAGAAGTTTATTATTTGCCAAAACATATTGACATCAATTGAAATAGCAGGCATTGTTTGTACTGCCAAAATACTCCCTCCTTTCCAGTTCTATAACAATTTTTTATTTTGCTAATGCTGATATAAGTGGGTTTGCATATAATAATATCATTGCTACAACTAGAGAATAAATTCCTGTTGACTCTGCTATGGCACATCCTAAAATCATTGTAGAAATTATATCTCCTTTAGCTTCTGGTTGTCTTGCTACAGCTTCTACGGCTTTACCAGCTGCAAATCCTTCCCCTATTCCTGGTCCTAATCCAGCTATCATAGCACAACCTGCTCCTACTGCTGATGCTGCTAAAACTATTGTTTTTGCTAATAACATATCCATATTTCTACCTCCTAAATTTTTATTTTTATTATTGTCCTAATTGGGGTTCAGAATCCCCTAAAGCTCCTTTTATATGTACTAGAGCTAACATTGTGAATACAAAGCTTTGTACTGCTCCACTAAATAAGTCAAAATATAAATGTAGTGGGGCTGGAATAACAGCTGGTACAACTTTGTATAGAAGTCCAAGTATTACCATTCCAGCAAACATATTTCCAAACAATCTGAAAGACATATTTACTGGTTTTGCTAGTTCCCCAATTATATTAAGTGGCAACATTATTGGTACTGGCTCTGTAAATCCTTTTAAATATCCTAATATTCCTCCCTGTGAAATATTTGTTCCAACAAAGACTATGGTAGTTAATAAAGCTAGTCCAAGTGTTGTATTCAAATCAGCTGTTGGAGCTCTAAAAGCTGGAGCTAAAACAACCCCCTCTTCTGTAAAAGAGGCCCACGGAATAGGAAAAAACATAAGAATATTTCCTGTAAATATAAATAAACATAAACAAGAAATAAAACTAAAGTATCTCTTTTTCCACTTACCTAACATCTGAGTTATAATTCCATCTAAGAAATTATAAAGAGATTCAAGCATTATCTGTAATTTACTTGTTGGAATTAATTCCATTTTTCTTGTACCTAATCTAAATAATAAAAATAGTACAAACATACAAAACCAAGTGGCAACTACAGTCATACTCACAGGTAATCCAACTTTTCCATTACCCATTTCCATTGCTAATGGAAATTTGTCTAAAAATTCTGGAAGTGGAATATAAAAGACTACTTTAGGTCCTTCCACTAGAGGTGGAGTCATAAAAGTAACACTCATAAAAATCTCCTCTCTTTCCCTATTTTAGATACTTATCTTTCCACTTTAAAAGATTTTTATATAAAACCATTAGTAATATATTGAATCTGATATTCAATAGTCCTATGGCAGTACCTAACATCATTCCCAAACCAAAAAAATAAATTGAAGTTCCTAAAGATATACAATATATAAAGTATCTTTTTAAATAGTTTAGGACACCACTTTTAAAACTTGCTCCTCTCAATAAAGAAGTTTTTACATCTAAATAAATAGTATAAAAGCAAAAAATAGATATTAGAGAACCTAAAAACATCCCTCCATATACTTCTTTACTCTTTACTATTAAACCATAAATTAAAATTATTATAGAAGTTATTAATGAATTTTTTATGATTTTTTTTATATCTTCCATAATACCTCTCTACTTTTTCATTATTTGTTTATATACACTATAAAACCCACTTACTATCCCTAAAAGTAAAAATATTATAAATAGTAAATGGCTTTCAAAAAAAATTTTTTGTATAAGAAAGTATATACTTAAAGAAACTAAAATATTTCCAATTATAACGAATCCTAATGTCCCTAATAAGGCAAAATATCTAAAAAAATCTTTGTTGAACTTTAACATTTCTCCTCTTTAAAAACTATTTTAATTATTTTTTAAAATATAAAAATATCTTTTTCCAGCTAGACTTTCATCTATAATAATTTTTTCAATAGATAGTCCACTTAAATCACAAGCAACTTCTATCTCCTCTTTTGTAAATATTTTTTTCTCATAAACCTCTGAAAATCTATCATAAGTTTTATTTTTATTTTTTATAAAATATGTAGCCTCGATTATATCTAAACCTGTTTCTTCTTCCACTTCATGTTCCCATATCATAGAAAAATCTTTTCTTACATCTGCAAAAACTCCATTAGAAAACATCTTATTCATAAACTCTCTGTCCACAACATCAAATATATAAATCCCACCATCATCTAAAGAAGTTTTTACACTATTGAAAGTATCTAATAAATCTTCATTAGAAGTCAAATGGTTTAAAGTATCAAAAAAAGAAAAAATTATACCATACTTTTCTCCTGTATTAAATTCTCTCATATCTCCTAAGAAAAGTGGTATATTCTTTCCCTTCAATTTAATATTTGCTTTTTTTAACATTTCTGAAGATAAATCCAATCCACTACAATTATATCCATCCATTCTCAAAAGAATTTCTCCAGTACCACAACCTAAATCCAATATTTTTTTACCTTGTAATTTACAATCAGAAATTATATTTTTTAAAAATTGTGCCCAATCATCATAACTACAATTTTCCATAAATTTGTCATATACTTTAGAAAAATTTTTATACATATTCCCCACTATTCCCAGATTTTTTATTTTACTTTTTTTTACTACAGACATTATCTCATAAAAGAATCTATATATCAAGCTAAAATAAATTTTTTACCATTTTTTATTAATTTTTTCTTTATGAAATATCAAAATTTAACCACACATGTTTTTTTATTTTAGTACTTTTTTATTTTATCTCTCCTTCTTTATTGGGAATATCCATTTTAAAATTTGTAAAATTTCTAGAATTGGCGTAATCTTTTCCCCATTGAACCAATGAAGATAATATTGGAATTAAAGATTTCCCATACTCTGTAAGAGAATATTCTACTTTAGGTGGAACAACAGGATATACTTTTCTTTTAATCAGTAGGTCCGTTTCTAGTTCTCTTAATTGTCTTGTCAACATTCTTTCATTTATACTTGGAATAAATCTTTTTAAATCACTATATCTTGCTACTCCATTGGAATTTATATAATATAAAATTATAGGTTTCCACTTTCCTCCCATTATATCAAGAGTCAATTCAAAATAACAATTATATTGTTTGTTAGAATCCATATTATCCTCCTCCTAATTACTTTTTTATATTTTATTACTTACAGACAAAAAAGTAAATATGGACAAAAAAGACTGTACTTTACTAAAAATAATATTTAATCTATAATGAATTTAGAAAATAATTATTTTAAGGAGGTAATTATGAAAAAAGTTTTAATTGTAGGTGGAGTAGCTGGAGGAGCTTCAACTGCCACTAGACTTAGAAGATTAAATGAAGATTTAGAAATTATTTTATTTGAAAAAGGACAACATGTATCTTTTGCTAATTGTGGATTACCTTATCATATTAGTGGAGTAATTGAAAATAGAGAAAGTTTATTGGTTCAAACACCTGAAAAATTAAAAAAGAGATTTAATATAGATGTAAGAATTAATAGTGAAGTGATTTCTGTTGATTCTAATGAAAAAAAAGTAGTTGTTAAAAATAATAATGAAGAGTATATAGAAACTTTTGATTATTTGGTTTTGGCTCCTGGAGCAAAACCATTAGTTCCTCCTATTGATGGAATCACTGGAAATAATATCTATACTCTTAGAAATGTAACTGACCTTGATAGAATTATGGATAAATTAAAAGGAAAAAATATTAAAAATGCTATTGTGATTGGTGGAGGATTTATTGGAATAGAAGTAGCTGAAAACTTACAAGAAACAGGAATTGATACAACAATTATTGAAGCTGCTCCTAGTATCCTTGCTCCTTTTGACAGTGAAATTTCAAATTTTTTAGAAGTTGAGCTTATAAGTAATGGTGTTCAATTATTAACAAATAATAAAGTAGTGAAATTTGAAGAAAAAGATGAAAAAGTAATAGTTTCTTTTGAAAATGAAAATAAAATTGAAGGAGATTTAGTTATATTAGCCATTGGCGTAACTCCTGATACAAATTTCTTAAAAAATTCAGGAATAAATTTAGGAGAAAGAGGTCATATTTTAGTAAATGACTCTCTTGAAACTAATGTAAAAGATATCTATGCTCTTGGAGATGCTGTTTTGGTAAAACATTTTGTAACAGGTCAAGATGTATCTATAGCTTTGGCTGGTCCTGCTAATAGACAAGGAAGAATAGTAGCTGACAATATTATGGAAAGAAATAAAATATATAAGGGAAGTTTTGGAACTTCTATTATAAAGGTATTTTCTTTGACAGGAGCTGCCACAGGATTAAATGAAAGAAGTATAAAGTCTCTTGGGAAAAAATATGAAAAAATGTATCTTCATCCTAATGACCATGCTAATTATTATCCAGGAGCTACACCTATAAGTATAAAACTTTTATATGAAAAAGAAAGTAAAAAAGTTTTAGGGGCCCAAGCTGTTGGAATTAAAGGAGTAGATAAATTTATTGATGTTATAGCTACTGTTTTAAAATTTAAAGGAACTATCTATGATTTATCTGAACTAGATTTAGCTTATGCTCCACCATACTCTTCTGCAAAATCCCCTGTTAATATGAGTGGATTTATTGGTGAAAATATTGAAGATAAATTAGTTGAGCAAATTTTTATTGATGATTTAAAGAATTTTGATAAAGAAAAAAATATTATTCTTGATGTTAGAGAAGAATTAGAAGTAATAGTTGGAGAATTTGAAAATTCCATAAATATTCCTCTTAGTCAATTAAGAGAAAGATATGAAGAATTACCAAAAGATAAAGAAATTTGGGCATATTGTGCTGTAGGACTTAGAGGATATATAGCAAGTAGATTTTTAACTTCTCTTGGTTATAAAGTAAAAAATATAGCTGGTGGATTTAAAAGTAAATTAAAAGAGCCTAAAAAAATAGATAAAAAAATTAATAATACTCCAAATAATGGAAATTCAAATATAAATGATAAGGAGTTTTTAGATTTATCTGGACTTTCTTGTCCTGGTCCTCTTGTAAAAATAAAAGAAAAAATTGATGAAATGAAAGAAAGTGAACTTTTAAAAGTAAAAGTAACAGACCCTGGATTCTATAATGATATTCAAAGTTGGGCTGAAATTACTAAAAATAAAGTTGTATCTTTAGAAAAAGAAAATGGAAAAATCTATGCAACATTACAAAAAGGTTTAGAAACTCAAAAAGAAAATAATGATAAAGAAAATAAAATCATTGAAACTAGTGATTCTATGACTATCGTTGTATTTAGTGGAGATTTAGATAAAGCTATAGCAGCCTTTATTATAGCTAATGGGGCTTTAGCTATGGGTAAAAAAGTAACAATGTTCTTTACTTTTTGGGGATTAAGTATTCTTAAGAAAAAAACTCTTATGAATAAAACACCTATGGAAAAATTGTTCTCTATTATGTTGCCAAAAAGCAGTAAATCTTTACCTATCTCTAAAATGAATTTCTTTGGTCTTGGAGCTAAAATGATAAGAGATATAATGGATAAGAAAAATATAATGTCATTAGAAGAACTTATGAATAAAAGTATAAAAGATGGAGCTCAATTAGTAGCTTGTACAATGTCTATGGAGGTTATGGGAATAAAAGAGGAAGAATTAATAGATGGAATTAGCTTTGGAGGAGTTGGAAAATATTTAGGAGAAGCCAATAAATCTAATAATAATTTATTTATTTAAAAATATAAAAAGGGGGAATTATGGTTAGTTTTTATATATTAGCTTTTCTAGGATTAATTTTCTCTTTTATTAAAAGTAAAGAAAAAACTAAAAAAGCTTTAAAAAAATCTTGGAAATCTTTTGAAAATATTATGCCTCAATTCCTATCAATAATCTTATTGATAGGAATGATGTTGGCTATATTAACTCCTGAGGAAATCTCTAAAATTTTAGGAGATAAATCTGGAATTATGGGAATTATCATAGGAGCTATTATAGGTTCTATTACTCTAATCCCTGGATTTGTTGCCTTTCCTTTGGCCAGTGCTCTTTTACACAATGGAGCTGGTATTACACAGATAGCTGCTTTTGTTTCTACTTTAATGATGGTAGGTATTGTAACAATCCCAGTAGAGATAACTTATTTTGGAAAAAAAGTTACTATTATTCGTAACTTATCTGCCTTTATTTTCTCTCTCATTGTTGCCTTTATAATAGGAGGTGTTTTACAATGAAAGGAATAATTAAAAGATATAGAGTTTTTATCATACTTTTTATTATAAACCTTAGTTTTCTTTTTATAAAACCTGAAATGGGAAAAATATCTTTTGAAATAACATATAAAAATTTAATTGAAATGTTAGGTATAATACCACCAATTTTTATTTTATTAGGACCTTTAGATGTTTGGGTGAAAAAAGAAACTATGATGAAATTTATGGGAAAAGGTTCTGGTATCAAAGGAGTACTTTTATCTTTCTTAATGGGTTCTACTGCTGCTGGTCCTCTTTATGCAGCCTTTCCTATAGCTGGAGTTCTATTAAAAAAAGGAACTAGTATATTTAATGTTTTAATTTTTATTGGAGCTTGGTCTACAATGAAAATACCTCTTTTAATATTTGAATCTACATCACTTGGGTATAACTTTTCTTTACTAAGATTAGCTCTTAATATAATAGGAATTCCTCTAATAGCTTTTATAATAAATATTTCTCTGAATGAAAATGACAAAAGAAATATTTATGAATTAGCTGAAGAAAGAGAGTAAAAAAATAGCTGTTACAAATTTTTTGTAACAGCTATTTTAATTTTTTTATATCATTGCAATAAAAAATTTAAAAATTTCTAACATTTTACAGTCATCTAACATTTTTTCAGGATGCCATTGAACACACATTATTTTTTCTTCTTTATTTTCAAATCCTTCTACTATTCCATCTGATGATTGAGCTGTTAAAATAAATTTAGAAGATAATTTTTTCACAGCTTGATGATGATAAGAATTAACAGCTATTTTTTTAGAGTTAAATATTTCAAATAAATAAGAATTTTCTTCTATAGAAACATAATGACAAGGATAATTTTTATTATCTTTTTGTAAATGTTCGATATTATTTTCTTTACACTCTCTATATCCTAAATCTTGATAAAGAGTCCCTCCCTCTAAAACATTTATAAGTTGCATTCCTCTACATATTCCTAAAATTGGAAGTTTCATCTCTTTTGCTATTGAATATAGTTCTTTTTCATAAAAATCTCTTTCAGGTTTAATATTTCCTAAATTTTTTGTTCTCTCTTCATTATAAAGAAAAGGGTCTATATCCGCTCCTCCTGTTAAAAGTAAAGCATCACATAAACTAAGAGTTTCTTTTAATAATTCTTTATCATTTGAAAGAGGAATAACTAAAGGTATTCCTCCTGATAGTTCAATAGCTTTTGTATAATCTTCATTTATAAATAATCTTCTAAAACTTTCTGAAACTTTATTTTCTACAAAAAAGAAATCTGAAGAGATTCCTATTACTTTTTTTCTCATAGTAAATTTTACTCCTTTATATTTTTTATTAAATTTTTTAAGTTATTATATAATATTTTTCTTCATTAGGAGTTTACTACATTGATATTTTTATATAAATTAGGAGTTGTTATAAATATTATAACAACTCCTATTAATTATTTTTATAATTTTATCCTAAATTTTTCTTAAGCCAGTCTTTTCCTTCAACAACTCTTGTAATAATCATGGCTGCTACTGTATCTCCACTAGCATTTATCATTGTTGCTGGTGGGTCAACTAAATATCCTATTGTAGCTATAATTGGGAAAGCTTCAGGTGGGAATCCATACATAGTAACAATTAACATTTCTCCGATTAATCCTCCACCAGGTACTCCTGACATAACAACTCCACCTACTACTGATAAAGCTAAAGCACTTAAATATGTTCCCATTCCTTCAAATGGTATTTGATATACACCAAATAAGAAAGATATTTTTAAAATAGAACTTATAACTGTTCCATCCATATGAGCTGTAGCTCCTATTGGAAGTACTATTTCTCTTATATCTTTTGGCACACCTATTTTTTGACTAGCCTCTAAATTTACAGGAAGGGTAGCTATACTACTTTGAGTGGCCACAGCTGTAATTGCTGGTGAAACTAAATTTTTCAAAGCCTTTATTCCATCTTTTCCTCCAGCTATATATCCATATAATGGAAAAGCTGTAAACATATAAACTATACATAAAGGATAATATATCAACATAGCTCTAGCATAAGAACCTATTAATTCTTTTCCATACTCTCCTACTAAAGCAGCAAAATAAGCTCCTAATCCTATTGGAGCATAGTACATTAAAAGTCCTATCATTTTTAAAAATACTTCAGCTAAAGCATCTAATCCTCTAGCTATTATTTTTCCTTTTTCTCCAATCATATTTACACAAAGTCCAAATACTATTGAGAAAATTATTAGTGGTAACATATTTGACCTAGAAATTAATTCTGGAAAATCTGTTACTGTTAAAGCTTTTACAATTTGGTCTCCTGTTTGGAATGGTTTTAAAGCTTCTGGAGTTGTAAGAGTCAATTCAACCCCTTGAGCTGGTGGAAATATTTTTACAACTATAAAAATATAAACAAAAGCTACTATTCCTGTTCCAACAAACGTTAGAAGTAATGTTTTTAATATTTTTCCCAATCTCTTCATATCACTCATAGCAGCAATAGAACTACTGATTGTAACAAAAACTAAAGGAACAACAATAGTAAACATACCATTAATAAATAAATCTCCCAATGGTTTTAATTTTTTAGCACCATCACCAAAATGAGCTCCTATATAACTACCTATTAGTATAGCACCTATTAAAATTATTGAAAATTTATAGGCTTCCCATAAACTTTGTTTTCTTTCTTCCATAAACTTCCCTCCTTTTATGTAATTTTTAATAGATTTTATCTACATCAAAAGTTTTTGTTCCATCTTCTAAAATTAACAATGGTATTCCTATCTTCCCACTTTTTCTTATTTCTTCATACATATCTTCTGTTTCTCTATAGGATAAATATTTTTTTAATGATGTTAAATCTTCTGATATATTTAGGAATTCTATCTCTATTTTTTTATCTTTTAATATCTCTAAAGCATCTACTGTATCTTTACATAAATGACTTCCTATAACTGTTACTTTCATATTTCTCCTTTCATAATTTAATTTTAAAATTTTTACATATTATATCATAAAAAAATAAAAACAGTTACAAATTAGTAATTTTTTTATAAAAATAAAGAGGAAGTTGTATTTTTAAAATTTATTTTTCTTGGAATATATCCACTATAACTTTTTCAGTTTCTTCCATTCCTGGAGAAGCTATTTTTCCCATATTTCTCATTGTTTCTTCTGGAGTATTTCCATTTATTCCATGAATATTTGAAATAAATACATTATTCATAGCTAGTTCTACTGAACGAAAAGCTGAATCTGTGGCTACTATTCCTTTCATTGTACAACCTTGATTTCCTCCATCACAAATCATTCCTGTTATACCAGAAGCCATATTGTTAATAATATTTGTTATCTCTTTTTCACCAGCTCCTCTTAAATATCCAATTCCACAAGCTACCCCTGTTCCTCCAGCTATTCCACAACCACAAAAAGCTGATAATCTTCCAGAATACTCTTTTATATAAGTACAAATTAAGTAACTCAACATTGTAGCTCTAGCTAATTTTTCTTCACTTAAATTATTTATCTTATATTCTGCATATAGAGGTAAAGTTGTAATTATTCCATGAGCTCCAGAACCTGTAATACTCATGGCTGGTTTATTTAAACCTAAAACTCTAGCTTCTATAGCTCCATTACATATAAGTTGAGCTGTTTTTAAGATATCATTTGAAAATATTTTATTTCCATTTAATCTATAAAATTCTTTTACAAAAGTTGTTCTTGGATTTGATAATCCCTCTTGAAATAAATCTAAATTCATTTTATGAGCCTCTAAAACAAATTTTATTTCATTGTAATCAACATTATTCACATAATCTAATATATCTTTTAAAGAATATTTATGAATTATAATATCCTTTTTTTTCTCTTGAAATTTTTCTATTTTTTTGCTAAAAATTTCTTTATCATTTAAAATAATTGAAGTGATATTTGTATGAGTATCCTTTATTATCAATTTACAACTTTCATTTTTTGTTTTTAATTTCACTTCAATAAAAATATCTGAGCTTATTTTATTTAATTTTACCTCTATTTTTCCCTCATCAATAAGTTTTTGAGCTTTTTTATTATCCTCTTCTGTTACATCTTCTAAAGACTCTAACTCTTTTTCAGGATTTCCTCCAACTAAACCTAAAGCAGCTGAAAATTTATTTCCAAACTCACTAGAATTTGGAATACCACAGGTAAAAGCATTTTTATATATTCCAGAATTTAATAAAACTTCTACCTTTTCAACCTCCTCCTTTAGATAACTTTTAGCCTTTGATACTCCAAAAGCTATAGCTCCAGGCTCTGTTACTCCAAGGGCTGGTTTCATATCATTTTTTATCAATGTTGTTAACTCTTTCATATATCCTCCCAAAAAGAATCTCTATAAATCTTAGAAATGTTACTTTTTATTTTATAAAAAGTAACATCTCTTTTTTTATTATAAATTTTTAATAGCTTTTTCTATTTTTTCCATAGCTTCCTCTACCATATATCTAGGACAAGCTACATTTAATCTTCCAAATCCCTTTCCATTTTCTCCAAAACTTCCACCATCATTCATAGCAACTCTAGCTTCATTGATTAAAAAATCTTGGATTTTATCTTGAGGAATTCCAACATTATTAAAATCTAGCCACATTAAATATGTTCCCTCTGGTTTATAGACTTTTACATTTGGTAATCTTTTTTCTATAAAGTCCATTACATAATCAAAATTCCCATTTATATGCTCTATTAACTCACTTAACCAATCTTCACATTTTTCATAAGCTGCTTGGAAAGCCACCAAACTAAATGGATTATTTCTCTTAACATCCATTTGACCTAAGATAGTATCAAAAGCTTTTCTTTCTTCTTCTCTTGGGAAAGTGGCGAAAGAAGCTTGAAGTCCAGCTAGATTAAATGTTTTTGTAGGTGAAAATAATGTTATAGTAATATCCTCTATCTCTTTACTAACTGAACCTAATGGAGTATGTTTATGTCCTGGCATAATTAAATCTCTCCAAATTTCATCAGCTACAATTCTCACATTATATTTTACACATAAATCTCCCATTTTTTTCAATTCATCTTTTGTCCAAACTCTACCTACTGGATTATGTGGACTACATAAGATAAATAAAGAGATTTCTCCAGAAGATAATTTTTCTTCTAAATCTTTAAAGTCAACTGTATAATATCCTTTTTCATCTTTTATAAGTTTATTTTCTACTAATGTTCTTCCATTATCTTTTACAGAAGAAGCAAATGGTGGATATACTGGTGTTTGAATTAAAATTTTGTCATTTGGTTTAGTAAGCATTTTTACTAATATAGACATACTTGGTACAACCCCTGGACTATGAATTAAAGAGTTTGGTGATATAGTATAACCAAATCTTTTTTCAATCCATTTAGCTGCTGATTCATAATAAGAAGTTGGTCTATACACATACCCAAATATCTCTTGTTCAACTTTTTCTTTCATAGCTTCAACTATTTCTGGTGCTGCTTTTATATCCATATCAGCTACCCACATAGGAGTTAAATCTTTTCTCCCAAATTTCATCTCCATTTCTTCCCATTTAGCTGAATGATTTTTACTTCTATCAATTTTTTCATTAAAATTATATTTCATTGATAACCCTCCTATTTTTATTTCTTTGTTTATTAGAGTAAGTTTTTAATAATTTAGTTTTTATTCAAAATCATAATTATACATTTTTTTTAATTTTTTTATTTATTAAATCTGTTGACAAATAAAAGAATAATTTATATAATTATATTGTGCATATGCACAATATAAATTTTTAGGAGATTTGTATGCCTAGATGTAAAAAAGTTAGATGTTGTAGAGCTTTAGCCAATGAAATAATATTTAAACCAACAGGAATACCTCTATCTCAAATGGAAATTATCCAAATTGAAATAGATGAGATTGAAGCTGTAAGACTTTGTGACTATGAGGGAAAGAGTCAGATTGAAACTGCTGAAATAATGAAAATTTCCAGAGGGACTATACAAAGACTTTTAAATTCTGGAAGAAAAAAAATATTAGAAGGTTTATTACACCAAAAAGCCATTAAACTAAAAAATACACACCTAGAATATACAGAGGAAAATATAGGAGATGATATGATGAATAATGAAATTTTAAGAGTTGGATTTCCAACAAATGATGAGGTTACTGTAGAGGAACATTTTGGACACTGTGAAAAATTTGCAGTATTTTCTATTAAAGATGGAGAAATAGTTAACAAAGAAATTTTAGTAGCTCCTGAACATGCTCCTGGAGTATTCCCAAGATTTATAGCTGATAATAATATCAATGTTGTTATCACAGGAGGAATGGGACAAAGAGCTATTGATTTAATAAAAGGAAATGGTGGAGAAGTTATATTAGGAGCTCAAGGAAATATAGAAGATATATTAAAAATCTACCTTGAAGGAGAGTTATACTCTAAAGGTTCTGCTTGTGCTCATCATCACCACGACCACGAATAAAATATAATTTAGTATAGACTGTTACAGATTTTTAATTTTGTTAATAAAAAATAAAATTTTTGGAAGTTAAAAATATTTTGTAACAGTTTTAATTTTTATGGAGGGAATTATGAAATTAGCAATAGCTTTAAAAGAAAATGATTTTAATTCATCAGTTGATGAAAGATTTGGAAGAGCATCTTATTTTTTAATAATAGATAATGAAACTAAAGATTATGAAATAATTGAAAATGAAGCTAAAGATGAGGTTACAGGAGCTGGACTTAAGGCTGTAAAAACTCTTATGAAATATGGAGTTGAAATAATTATTGCTGGAGAAATTGGGCCAAAGGCTGCTACTCTTATCAATGAATTTGAAATACCAACTTACAAACTTGGAAGCTATGAAAAAGTTAATGAAGTTTTAGAAGCGTTTAATAAAAATCTTTTAGAAAAATATGACCTTAGTCCAAAACCAATGGGACTTAGAAAAGCTTAAGAGGTGGTATCTTGAAATTAGCTGTTTTGAGTGGAAAAGGTGGAACAGGAAAAACTACTGTAAGTAGTAACCTTGCCTTTATTACAAAATCTCTTTTAATTGATACTGATATTGAAGAACCTAATTCACATATATTTTTAAAACCTAAAAATATAAAAAACTTTCCTGTAAATACTATGTACCCTGAAATAGATATGGAAAGATGTATTCTTTGTGGTAACTGTGGAGATTTTTGTAGATTTAATGCTATTATTCCTAGTAAGAAAAAAGTTTTAGTTTTTGAAGAAAGTTGCCACGACTGTGGAGGGTGTAAAATAATATGTAGAGCTGGTGCAATAAATTATTGCAAAAGAGAAATTGGTGAAATATTTGTAGGAGAAACTTATTTCAATTCACCAATAAAATATGGAAAGTTAAATATTGGAGAGATGTCTGGAGTAAAGATAATAAAAGAACTATACAAAACTACACCTGAAAAAGATTTTATTATTGATTGTCCTCCAGGTACCTCTTGTACAACTGTGGCTTCTGTAGAAGAAAGTGATTTTGCAATAATTGTTACAGAGCCATCTCCTTTTGGTTTAAGTGATATGAAATTAGTTATTGAACTTTTACAAGATATGAAAATTCCATTTGGAATTGTAATAAATAAATCTATTGAGGGTAGTACAGAGTTAAAAAATTATTGCAATAAAAATTCTTTTGAAATATTGGGAGAAATTCCTTTTGATAGAAATATTGCAAAAACTTATTCTAAAGGTGAAATAATTTGTGATGCCCTACCTCAATATAGAGAAATCTTTGAAAATATTTTAAAGAAAATTCCAGAGGTGATAAATAATGAAATTTAATGAAATAGTTGTTATATCTGGAAAAGGTGGTACAGGAAAAACTACTGTTACTTCTTCTCTTATTCCATACTTTGAAGATGTTGTAATTGGAGATTGTGATGTAGATGCTCCAAACCTAAAGATTTTATTTTCACCTAAGGATATTGAAATAAAAGAGTTTTTTGGAATGAAAAAAGCTAAAAGAAATATGGAAGTTTGTAATAATTGTGGACTTTGTTTTAAATATTGTAAATTTAATGCTATTGATAATCTTACTAAGTGTGAGGGTTGTGGGGTTTGTGAATATATTTGTCCTATGGGTGCTATTGAAATGGTGGACAATAAAGCTGGAAGTCTTATTATTTCAGATACCTCTTATGGAAAATTAGTTCATGCTTCACTTATTCCTGGCGAGGAGAATTCTGGAAAATTAGTGGCTGAAGTTAGAAAGACTACTAAAAAAATTGCTGAGGAAGAAAATAAAAAATATATTATTTTAGATGGAGCTCCTGGAGTAGCTTGTAATGTTATAAGTTCTATTACAGGTATTAAAAAAGCTGTTGTTGTTACAGAACCTACTCTTTCAGGTTTACATGATATGGAAAGATTATTGGATTTAATTGCAAAATTTAGAATAAAACCTTATTTCATTATCAATAAATATGATTTATCTAATGAGATTTCTGAAAAATTGGAAAATTTTATACATGAAAAAGGTTATGAAATTTCTGTTAAAATTCCTTTTGAAAAAGAGATTTTTAATTGTATAAATATGAAAAAAATTCCTTCTACTGAAATGAAAGAATTTTTTAATAAAATTGGTTTTGATAAATTGGTTGAGGAATTGAAAAAAGATTAAAAAAGAGAGTTAAAACTCTCTTTTTTTACCTTTTTACTTTATTTGCTATATAAGAAGGTACTACTTGAACCATTGTTTTTATTTCTTCTTTTGTAAATCCTTGTTCTAATAAAGCAACTATGAAATTTATCATCTCTTCTGCTGGATGTTTAAATCCATTTTGTCCTCTATCTGTTGCTAAGTAAGTATTTTCTATACCTGCCATTCTTATATTTTTAGACATCTCTTCTATACTTATAGAATTTTCCGCTACATTTAACCAATTTTTCTCAATAAGAACTCCTAAACTAGCCAAATATTTTTGTGTCTCTCCATTTACCACAGTACGAGGCCATTCTGG
>NZ_JABAFQ010000013.1 GCF_012843705.1 Fusobacterium sp. FSA-380-WT-3A
TGTTGTGGTGACTATATTATACAAAAAAGAGAGCTGAGTAAAACATTTTTTTTAAAATGTTACTCAGCTTTTTTTATGAAATATTCTTAAAAAAATTTCTCAATGATTATTTTTAAAAGTGTAATAGTAGTGACCCCAATGAAAAAAGGCTTTATAAGTTTACTACCTTTTTTTATAGCAAACTTAGTTCCAATTTGTCCTCCTAAAAACATAAAAAATCCTACTATAAAACCATAGATATAATTAACTCTTTCATAATAGATAAACATCATTAAACTAGAAAGGTTACTAACTAAATTTAAAATTTTTGCATTTCCACTAGAAAGAATAAAATCCATTCCATAAATTTTAATGAAAGCAAACAATAGGAAAGACCCACCACCAGGACCAAAAAAACCTATGTAAAAACCTATTATAAAAGATATGATAGACCCCAATATTGTAGATTTTAAAGTTGTTTTAGTAAAATTATTTTTTAATCCTATTTCTTTGTTAACAATAGTATAAATTAGTATTAAAATTAAAAGAAAAATAATAATAGGTTCTAAGAAATTTTCATCTATCTTATTAAGAATATAAACTCCTAAACATGCACCTATTAAATGAAAAGGAACTAAATATTTTAAGATATTAAAATTTAATTTTCCATGTCTAAAGAAACCAACACTACTACCTAAAGTGGATAAAGTAGCTGAAAATTTATGAGTTCCCATAACTAAATGTATAGGAAATCCAGCAGAAATATAAGCTGGAAGACTTATAAGTCCACCACCACCAGCTATGGCATCAACAAAAGAAGCTAAAAAACATAAAATAATTAAAATAATGAGATTTTCTATTGAGATATCAGAAAACATAAACTCACCTTATTTAAAATAAAATTTCTAAATAGTATTTATAAGATTTTTCTAAATGATTTCTAAATGCTTTAACAGATTCTTCTTTTTTACCAGATAAAATTAAATTAATAATTTCTATATGTTCTTTATTAGATTCAGCAATTCTCTCTTTACTTTTTTTATCAAAGGATAATCTTCTAACTCTAACTAAATGCTCAAAAGTTGTATTTAACATATTTTTAACAAAAATATTATCAACAGAATTAAAAATATATAAATGAAAATCATTATCTAATTTATCTCTTTCACTTTGGTCACAGTTTTCATAAGCTTCAAATCTACTTTTGAATAATTGTAATTTAACAGAAGAGAGATTAGAAAATGCAATTTCTAAAACAGCAGGTTCAAAGTGTATTCTCACTTCAAAAATATCATTTAAAAGATGTTCATCTACTTCTGTAACAAAAATCCCCTTACGAGGCATATTTTTTACCCACATTTCATTTTCTAATCTAGATAATGCTTCTCTAATAGGAGTTCTACTTATTTCTAAAAGTTCTCCTAATTTTTTTTCTTCTAAATATTCTCCAGGCTGAAAATCAAGATTAATAATTTTATTTTTTATAATATCATAAGCTTTTTCTTTTAAATTGACATAATTCCCCATAAAGAACTCCTTGTTAAGATAAAATATCGTTTTTTATAGTATACTCTTTTTATAAAAAACTATCAAGCTATAAAAAAACCTTTTAATCATTAAGATTAAAAGGTTTATAATTTAAATTGGCTGGGATGGCTGGATTCGAACCAACGCATAACGGAGTCAAAGTCCGTTGCCTTACCGCTTGGCGACATCCCAATTATTAAGCTATTTTAAATTATAGCAAAATAAAAATATATTGTCAATATTATTTTTGAGTTTTTTCTATTAATTTATTAACTATTTCTTCTAAAGCATCATGAGAGGCATTTTTTTCTTGAGAACCAATATATGGAATTCCAGAATCTCCTGCTATAACAATAGATGGATTCATAGGAACTTTTCCTAAAAATTCAACATTAAGTTCTTTAGCAGTTTTTTCTCCACCACCAGTTTTGAAAATATCTATTCTTTCTCCACAATGAGGACAAACAAATCCACTCATATTTTCAACTATTCCTAAAATAGGAAGATTTATAAGTTTTGAGAATTTTATAGATTTTCTTGAATCTAAAATAGATACATCTTGAGGAGTAGTAACAATAACACTACCATCAGCTTTTCCGATAGATTGAGCTATTGTTAAAGGTTCATCACCTGTTCCAGGAGGTAAGTCAACTACAAGATAATCTAATTCTCCCCATTGAACATCTCCTAAAAATTGATGTATAGCTCCTATTTTAGCTGGACCTCTCCAAATGATAGGGTCATCAGAAGAACCTATAAAGAAACTTAAAGAAATAACTTTTAAATTTCCATCAAGTAAAGAGATTGGAGCAAATGATGTGGCTTTAACTCCCTCTTTTCCTAACATAAGAGCTACGTTAGGTCCATGAATATCGGCATCTAAAATTCCAACTTTATATCCTTTTAGAGCTAGTCCATAAGCAATATTAGTAGATATAGTAGATTTTCCAACTCCACCTTTTCCACTCATAACAACTATTTTATGTTTTATTTTTTCCATATTATTTTTAACTTTTATATCAAGTTCGCTCATTTGTTTGTTATTGGCCATTAATTTTTTCATCCCCTTATTTAATTTTTATATCTAAGAAATTTTACTACTGAAAATATATATTGTCAAATATATTTTATTATGATTTTTATAAAGGTTTTTCTCTTTCAAAATCCCAAGGATATTTATTTGTGTAAAAATCAGCAAAAGGAATAAATATAGAAATAATTGTTAAAATAAATAAAAGTCCTTGATACCATAAAAATGGAAAGACATCAAAAAAGCTTATGGCTCCTCCAGTAAAACCGATTAATATTAACATTTGAGCTCCATAAGGAATAACTCCTTGAGCTACACAAGAGAATATATCTAAAATAGTAGCTGTTTTTCTAGGGTCAACCTTATATTTATAACTAATTTTTTTGGCAATAGGACCATTAATAATAATAGCAATAGTATTATTAGCAACAGCCATATCAATAACTCCAACTAAAACTCCTATTCCTAAAAGAGCTGATTTTTTTCCTTTGATAAAAGATTGGATTTTATCTATTAACCAATTTATTCCACCAGCATTTTTTACAAGTTGAGCTAATCCACCAGTAAGAAGGGAAAGTAAGAAAATTTCATTCATACTTATAAAACCACCATATATTTCATTAGCTAATTTTAAAATAGTAAATTCTCCATATATTAAACCAATAATTCCAGAACTAATAATTCCTAAAGTAAGAACTAAAAATACATTTATTCCTATTAGAGAAAGGACTAAAACTAAAATATAAGGTAAGATTTTAATGAAATTATATGTATAATTTTGAGCTTCAACTATAATTTCAGGTCTACCATAAATAATTAGTAATATAACAGTAATTATAGCACTAGGAGCAGCTATCATAATATTTACTCTAAATTTATCTCTCATATCAACCCCTTGAGTTCTAGTAGCAGCAATAGTTGTATCAGAAATAACAGATAAATTATCTCCAAATATTGCTCCACCTATTAAAGAGGCCATTACAAGAGCCATAGAAACTCCAGATTTTTCAGCTAAACCTACACCAATAGGACCAAGAGAAACAATAGCTCCTACAGAAGTTCCAGTAGCAGTAGAAATAAAAGCAGCAATAATAAAGATACCAGCAGCTATGTATTGTGGTGGGATAAAAGTAAGCCCAAAATTAACAGCTGAATCTACTCCACCCATAGCCTTTGAAACACTTGCAAAAGCTCCAGCCAAAAGATAAACAATACACATAATTAAAATATCTTCATTTCCACAACCTTTCAAAAAATTATCAAATTTGTCATTAAAATTTTCTTTTAATATAATAAAGGCAGATATTATTCCAATAAAAATTGCTACAGGAGAAGGAAGTTGATAAAAAGCCATGTCTACTCCTCTAAAATGAAGAAAAATACCTGTTCCAAGGTATATTAAAATAAATATCAGAAAAGGTACTAAACCTAAAAAGTTACTTTTTTCTTGTTCTTTCATATTAATGTCTCCTTATTAAAGTAAAAAAATAATAATCATTATATTATAAAACAAAATATAAATAAAAGTCAATTTTTCATTTATTAAAATAAAAAGAGTGTAATAAAAAATCTATGGAAATTAGATAATTTTTATGATATAATTTACAAGTTAAATATAAGAAAAAGTAAGGAGAAAAAAATGTTTGGAAAATTAGATGAAGTTGTAAAAAGACATGAAGAGTTAACAGCATTATTAGGAACTGTTGAAGTAGCTAGTGATACAAAAAAAATGATAGAGTATAATAAAGCTTTAAACGAAATAACTCCTATAGTTGAAAAATATAATGAGTATAAAACTTATAAAGAAGATTTAGATTTTATAAAAGAGAATATAAAATCAGAAAAAGACCCAGAAATGAAAGCTATGATGAATGAAGAAATGGCTGAACTAGAAAGTAAATTACCAGAATTAGAAAATGAATTAAGAATTTTACTTCTTCCAAAAGACCCTAATGATGAAAGAAACGTTATCATAGAAATTAGAGGTGGAGCAGGAGGAGATGAGGCTGCTCTATTTGCTGGAGACCTATATAGAATGTATACAAGATATGCTGAAAGAAAAAGATGGAAGATTGATGTAATAGAATTCCAAGAAATTGGAGTAGGTGGAGTAAAAGAGGTAGTATTTTCAATCAGTGGACAAGGAGCTTACTCTAAATTAAAATATGAATCTGGAGTTCATAGAGTACAAAGAGTTCCTGAAACAGAAGCTGCTGGAAGAGTTCACACTTCAACAGCAACAGTTGCTGTATTACCAGAAGTAGATGAAATAGAGCAAATTCAAAGTATTAACCCTTCAGAACTAAAAATAGATACTTATAGGTCTGGTGGAGCAGGAGGACAACATGTTAATATGACAGACTCAGCTGTTAGAATTACTCATTTACCTACAGGAATAGTAGTACAATGTCAAGATGAAAGGTCTCAATTAAAAAATAGAGAAAAAGCAATGAAACACTTACTTTCAAAATTATATGAGATGGAATGTGAAAAACAAAGATCTCAAGTTGAAAATGAAAGAAAGTTACAAGTAGGTAGTGGAGCTAGATCTGAAAAAATAAGAACATATAATTTCCCTCAAGGAAGAATAACAGACCATAGAATAAAATATACTGTTTATCAATTAGAAGCTTTCTTAGATGGAGATTTAGAAGAAATGATAGATGCCCTAACAACATTTGACCAAGCTGAAAAGTTAAAAAATATTGCGGGGTAATTATGAAATTATTAGAAATAATAAACTTTTCGAAGGAGTATTTGGAAAAATACTCCTTTTCAAAATCTAGGGTAGAAAGTGAAAAATTAATTTCATATGTTCTTCAAATGGAAAGAGTAAATCTTTATTCAAATTTTGAAATGGAACTTACAGAAGATGAAAAAACAAAAATAAAATCTTTTTTAAAAGAAATGGCTAGAAAAAGAAAAACTTTTGATGAAATATTAAAAGGTAGAAAAGAAATAGAAAAAAATGAAATAGAAATTTCTAAAAATTATAAAAATGAAAATATTGAAATTTTAAGTAAGTCTATTCAATATTTAAAAAAATTTGGTGTAGAAAATGCTAGAATAGATACTGAATATATTTTTGCATATGTTTTAAATGTTAAAAGAAATTCTCTTATGTTAAATTTTAATAGAGAGATAACAAAAGATGAGAGAGAAAAAATAAAAGAATTTTTAATAAGAAGAGGAAAAAGAAGAGAGCCACTTCAATATATATTAAAAGAGTGGGAATTTTATGGATTGCCTTTTATAGTAGATGAAAGAGTACTTATCCCAAGACCAGATACTGAAATATTAGTTGAAGAGTGCAAATTTTTGTTAGAAGAGGTTGAAAGTCCAAAAATTTTAGATATAGGAACAGGAAGTGGAGCAATAGCTATTACTTTAGCTAAATTATTTCCTAATTCCAAAGTAATAGGTGTAGATATAAGTTCAGAAGCTTTAGAAATTGCTAATAAAAATAAAGAATTAAATAATATCAATAATGTAGAATTTATTTTATCAGATGTTTTTGAAAAAATATTAGAAAAAGATTTTGATTTAATAGTTTCTAATCCACCTTATATTTCAATAGATGAATATAGAGAATTAATGCCAGAAGTAAAAAATTATGAACCTAGATTAGCTTTAACTGACAATGGAGATGGGTATTATTTTTATAAAAAAATATCAAAAGAAGCTTTTGAATATTTAAAGAAAGGTGGATATCTAGCTTTTGAAATTGGGTATAATCAAGGAGAAGAAGTAAGTAAATTAATGAAAAAAGATGGTTATGATGTAAAAGGTGTAATTAGAGATTATGGAGATAACCAAAGAGTAGTGGTAGGTAGAAAGGAGTAAAATGTCTACATTATTAAAAGATTATGATTATAATTTACCAGCACATTTAATAGGACAACATCCTACAGAGCCAAGAGACCATTCAAGATTAATGGCTGTCAATAAGAAAACAATGACTACAGAGGATAAACATTTTTATAATATAATAGATTATCTTAATGAGGGAGATGTTTTAGTAAGAAATTCTACAAAAGTTATTCCAGCTAGATTAATTGGAAGAAAAGAAACAGGAGCTGTTTTAGAAATCTTTTTACTAAAAAGGCAAAATTTAGATACTTGGGAATGTTTAATAGGCCATGCTAAAAAATTAAAATTAAATCAAAAAGTGTATATAGGTGAAAATAATGAGCTTATAGGTGAATTATTAGAAATAAAAGATGATGGAAATAGAATAATAAAATTTCATTATGAAGGGGTATTTGAAGAAGTTTTAGATAAGTTAGGAGAAATGCCTTTACCACCATATATAGTTGAAAAATTAGAAGACCAAAGTAGATATCAAACTGTATATGCTAAAAGAGGAGAGTCTGTAGCTGCTCCTACAGCTGGACTTCATTTTACAAAAGAATTATTAGAAAAAATAAAAAATAAGGGAATTACAATAGTAGATATTTATTTGGAAGTTGGATTGGGAACTTTTAGACCTGTTCAAGTAGAAGATGTATTACAACATAAAATGCATACAGAAAAATTTGAAATTCCTAAGGAAGCTTGTGAAATTATAAATAAAGCTAAGAAAGAGGGAAGAAGAATAGTAGCTGTGGGAACTACTACAGTTAGGGCTTTAGAATCAGCAGTTAATGAAAATGGAGAATTAATAGAAGAAGTAGCAGATACAGATATATTTATTTATCCTGGATATAAATTTAAAATGATAGATGCTCTTATTACTAATTTTCATCTTCCAAAATCAACTTTATTAATGTTAGTTTCAGCTTTTAGTTCTAGAGAATTTATGTTAAAAGTATATAAAGAAGCAGTTGAAAAAGAATATCATTTCTTTAGTTTTGGAGATGCAATGTTTATATATTAATTATAGGAGGTAGATTTTTGAAAATAATAGCAGGAGAGGCAAAAGGAAGAAAATTAAAAAGTAGAAAAGGAACAGACACAAGACCAACATTAGCTAATGTAAAAGAATCTTTATTTTCTATAATTCAAAATTATATAGAGGGATGTAGATTTTTAGATTTATTTAGTGGCACAGGAAATATTGCTTTAGAAGCTTTGAGTAGAGGAGCTGAAAAAGCAGTTATGATAGAAAAAGACCCAGAAGCCTTGAAAATTATAATAGAAAATATAAATGATTTAGGTTTTGAAAATAGATGTAGAGCTTATAAAAATGATGTAATAAGAGCTATTGAAATATTAGGGAAAAAGAATGAGAAATTTGATATAATATTTATGGACCCTCCATATAAAGAGGAACTTTGTAGAAAAGTTTTGAAAGCTATAAGAAAGGCTGATATAATAGAAAAAAATGGACTTATTATTTGTGAACATCATATATTTGAAGATTTAACAGCTGATGAAGAGGGATTTAAGTTTACTGATAGAAGACTTTACAATAAAAAAGCTATATCTTTTTTTGTAAATGAATAAAAAGAGAAGGAGGAAGTTATGAAAAAAATAGTACTTTTAGTATTTTTTATTTTAGAAATTTTTTCTTATGCCAGTAACAAAATTACAACTGTTGACGAAGGATTTCTTATTAATAATTATGAAAAAACAAAAAAATATAACTTCCTTTTAGAAGAGAAAAAAAGATATTTAGAAGAAAAATATTCTTTAAATTTTAATGATAATGTAGAAGAACTTCGGAAAAATGAAGAATATCTAGAATATGAAAAATTAAGAGAAGAATATGTGAGAGAAATAAAATCAGATGTAGAATGGGTAATGTTTTTAACTTGTGAAGAAGAATTTTTATTTGATAAAAGATTGGTTTTATTTGGAAAAACTAAAGATATAAGTAAAAAAACTTTAAAAAATTTAAATAAAATTTATAAATTTGAAAATCAATTTAAAAATTTTGATAAAAACAAAAACCTAGAAACATTGGTATAATAAAAAAGACTATTACAATTTTGTAGTAGTCTTTTTTTATAAAAATAAATATTTTGATAGAATTTATTGAATGTTTATTTCTAAAATATTTTCTTGTTTATTTGTATCCATATCTAAAGCTTGATATTTTACTTTTTCAAAATCAATTTTTTTTAAGTCAATCTTTCTTATTTGACTGTTGTACATAGTCTTATAATAAAATTCTTTATTATTCAAATCACTTACAGCAGTCCATTGTGTAGCACTAATAACATCCTTTGGAATATGATTTTTGTATTCTTTAGGAAATTCAGCTTCAATAGGAATATCAAAATTATTTAAAATATGAAATGCTTTATTTACAGCAAGTTGTGAATTTTCTGGATTTCCAACTGAATTTAAATAGAAAAATGCTCTTATAAATCTTGAAGGAGGAGTTATATCTCCAGGTAAACCTAAAGCACCTGTTCCAGCTCCGAAAGAAAATATTTTTTCTTCATTAAATTCAAAAGAAGGGGCATTCCCAGTATAAAGATTAATATAATTATTTAGATTTTTTATATGCCAAGGATAATCTGGAGAATTTGTTAAAACGCCCACTTTATTTTCATATATTTTAATTTCTCCATTATTGATAATTTCAATAACAATATTTTTTCCAAAAGAATCAGATACTCTCCAATGTGCAGTAGGTAGAGGATTTCCCTTCTCATCAAATCCAATATTAACTATTTTTATATTTTTTAATCCATCAATAACTTCATCTACAGAAGAAAAATTTGAAAGTATCCAACCAACTAATTCTACATCAGCAATAGATTTGTTAGAATACTTTTGATTGTATCTTTCTAAGCTTCCATAGTGAGGAAAATAAAATAAACCAGCATTCAATCCTTTTTCATTAATTCCTTCTCCAATAAATTTATCTAAGACTACAGTAGCACCAACAAAACCATATTTAGAATTCCATTTAAGTCCATTTTCTTTTCCATCTGGAGTAAGAGAAATATATTCTTTTCCTCTAGGAGAAATAACAATTTTACTATTAAGATTACTTTCACCATATTCTATGGTTCTTCCTTGAATAAAATTTTTGTCTTGAGTTTTTATACTAATTCCTGTACAACCAAAAGAAAATAGTGATATACAAAAAAATATTCCAACAATAGATAATAAAAAATTTAACATATTTCCTCCTCTTTAAATATTAGTTATAACAATTTTTAGACTTGTATAATTAAAATAAGGTTTATTTTTTATATATTTTATAATTTCTAAAATAAAGTGATGATTTTTTTTAAAAAATATAGTAAAATATATTTAGAAACATTGTTGTATAGGTGATACTGTGGAAAAATTATTACATTCAATTGATATAATTGCTTTATATAAAATAATAATTATGTTTATAGCTTTTAATGTAGGAATAAAATTTCCTGATTGGGATTTTCAATTAAATTTGAAACATAGAAATATAATAACACATAGTCCAATTATTTTATTAATATTTTTACAATTTTATCAACTTGATAAGAGTGAGTTTCTTAGAGTTTTTATAAGTAGTTTTTCAATGGCAATGGCAGTACATTTTATTTTTGATATTTTTCCAAAAGGTTGGTCAAGAGGTGCTTTATTACACGTTCCAATTTTAAAATTAGAGCTTAGTCCAAATATATCAAAACTTAGTTTTTTTATTTTTATAATAATATCTATGTTTATATGTTTAAATACTACTGAAAATTTTGAAGAATACATAGTTCTTGGAATTTTTTCAATGATAAAAATAATAAGAGATATAAAAAGAGAAGGAAAAATAATTAGACCTTTTCTATTATTTTTGTTGTTTTTTTGTTTATTAGGTAGTATGAAATATAAAGAATTTGAGAGGAAAATGATTAAAAGTAGCTCAATTTTAGTTAAAAAAATTGACAAAATAAGTAAAAAAATAATATAATAAATATATTATTAATATTGAAAGGGGTAAATTTTAAATGAAGGATATTAATCTTTTATCAACAAAAGCTAATGAAATCAGAAAAGATATTGTTACTATGATTACAGAAGCTAAATCTGGACATCCAGGAGGGTCTTTATCAGCAACTGATATTTTAACAACATTATATTTCTATGAAATGAATGTTGACCCAAAAAATTTAAAAATGGAAAATAGAGACAGATTTGTTTTATCAAAAGGACATGCAGCTCCAGCTCTATATTCTGTGTTAGCAGAGAGAGGATATTTTGATAAAGAAATTCTAAAAACTCTTAGAAAATATGGTTCTATTTTACAAGGACATCCTGATATGAAAAAAGTTCCAGGAGTAGAAATTTCTACAGGTTCATTAGGACAAGGATTATCTGTAGCTAATGGAATGGCATTAAATTCTAAAATTTATAATATAGATTATAGAGTTTATGTATTAATGGGAGATGGAGAAACTCAAGAAGGACAAATTTGGGAAGCAGCTATGACAGCCTCTCATTACAAATTAGATAACTTATGTGCTTTCATTGATTGTAACAATCTTCAAATAGATGGAAATGTTGATAAAGTGATGAACATAGAGCCAATTTCTGATAAATGGAGAGCATTTGGTTGGCATGTAATTGAGATAGATGGACATAATTTTGAACAAATTATAGGTGCTCTTGATGAGGCAAAAACAGTAAAAGGAAAGCCAACTTTAATTGTAGCAAGAACAGTAAAAGGAAAAGGAGTTTCATTTATGGAAAATGTTTGTGGTTTCCATGGAGTAGCTCCAACAAAAGAAGAGTGTGAAAAAGCTTTAGAAGAATTATCTTGTAATGATTAGTAAAAATAAATTGAGTTTATATTATTTGGAGGAAAAAGAATGATAAAAAAAGCAACGAGAGAAGCTTATGGAGAAGCTTTAGTTGAACTTGGAAAAATAAATAAAGATGTAGTAGTTTTAGATGCTGACCTTTCTGGGTCAACAAAAACTAGTATGTTTAAAAAAGTATTTCCAGAAAGACATATTAATGTAGGAATAGCTGAAGCTGATTTAATAGGTACAGCTGCTGGTTTAGCTACATGTGGAAAAGTGGTTTTTGCTTCAACATTTGCTATGTTTGAGGCTGGACGTGCTTTTGAGCAAATTAGAAATACAGTAGCATATCCAAAATTAAATGTAAAAATAGCTCCAACTCATGCTGGAATTTCTGTAGGAGAAGATGGAGGTTCACATCAATCTATAGAAGACATTGCTTTAATGAGAAGCATTCCAGGAATGGTAGTATTATCACCAGCTGATGCTACAGAAACTAAAAAAATGATTTTTGCAGCAGCTGAATATGAAGGACCTGTATATATTAGAATGGGAAGATTAGGAGTTCCTGTAATATTTGATGAAAATTATGATTTTCAAATAGGAGTAGCTAATACTTTAAAAGACGGAAAAGATGTAACAATAGCAGCTACAGGATTATTAACTTATGAAGCTTTAAAAGCAGCTGAAGAGCTAGAAAAAGAGGGAATTTCAGTAAGAGTAATTAATGTAGGAACAATAAAACCACTTGATGGAGAAACTATTTTAAAAGCAGCTCAAGAAACTAAATTTATAGTTACAGCTGAAGAACATTCTGTAATTGGTGGATTAGGTTCAGCTATATCAGAATTTTTATCAGAAGTACATCCAACTAAAATAAAAAAAGTTGGAATTTATGATAAATTTGGACAAAGTGGAACTGGAAATGAACTTTTAGAGAAATATGAGTTAACTTCAGAAAAACTTATTTCTGTAATAAAAGAGAATTTATAATTTTTATTATAGAGGCAAGATATTTATATTTTGCCTCTATATTATTATTTTATAGAATTTTATGAGGATGGTAACATATGCAAAAAGAATCTAGACAACTATATATATCTCTTGAAATGATTAAGGTATTTTTAAGTATTATTTTTGCTACTATAATTTACAATTTTTTTATTTCTGGAATATTAAATACAAATAGCCAAATAAATAGTTTAAGAAATATTGATTTTATATCAGCAGAATTACAAAATAATTTAACTAAAGAACAAAAAAAAGAGTTGGAAATAAAATTACTTAATGTTCCTGAAATAAAAAAAGTAACCTATGTTAATAGTTATATAGCCTTTCAAAATTTACAAAAGGATTTAGGAATAGTACTTCCAAAAGGAGATAATCCACTTTCTGATTCTTTAAGAATATATGTAAAAAGTATAAATAATATTCAAAAAATTCAAGAAATATTAGATTCTACTCAAGAGATTAAAGAATATTTCTTAGATACTACATATTCAGATAATGTAAATAAAAAAATAAAGTTTTTTGAAGTTTTATTAACAGGATTTACTTTAGGAGCAATTTCTTTAATATTTGTAATAGTAACAATTGCTTCGTTACAATTTAAAATTGATTATGTAGGTTCCCTTATTAATAATGGATATCATAAAAATCTTTTATTAGCTACAAAACAAATAAATTTATTACCATGTAGTTTGGCAATATTAATAGGGTTGATGTTTTTTTCAAATGTATATACATTATGTAGAAATTGGTTTATAGTAAATGATATATCTTCTTCACTGTTAACTTTACTTCAAATAGCACCAGTACAAATAATAGCAAACATTATTTTAATTGTGCTTATTTGGTTGATTCCTGTGAAAGAAAGATGGGAGAATTAATAAATGAAAAAAATATTTTTATTAATATATATATTAATTTTTTCTATTGGATATTCTAATACTAAGGTTAGTATGACAGATAAACTTAAAAAAATTGATATAGAAATAAATAATAAAAAGCAAGAGATAAAAAATATTGATACTAAAAAGAAATCTTTAGAGGAACAAATAGAAGATTTAAGAGTAGATATTTTAAAATTAAATGGAGAAAAAAGTAAGTTAGAAGAAGAGATAACTGCAACAGAAAAAAAGATTGATTACAGTAATATAAATTTTAATTATAGTCAAAAAGAGTTAGAGAGAAAAAAAGCTGAATTTAGTGCCAAAATCATAGCTTGGAATAGAAGAAAGAACAATAATCTTTCTTTTGAAGAAGAGGTAATGTTGAAAAAACAATTTGGAAAAATTCTTTATGATGATGTAAAGAAAATTAATCATATTTCAAAAGTAAAAAAAGATATTGCTCTAGTTAGTTATGATATAGAAGAGGAAAAGAAAAAGTTAAGTGGACTAAAAAATAGTTTAAATAAAAAAATTAGAGATATAGGTAGTAAAGAAAAAGAAAAAAATACTCTTATAGCTAAATTAAACTCTGAAAGAAATAAACATGTAACAACTCTTACAAGTTTAGAAAAAGAGAAAGAACGTATACAAAAAGAAATAGAAAAAATATTACAAGCACAAGTGTCTACAGGAAAAAAAGTAGATTATAGTATAGCCATTAAAGGTATAGGAAAAGGAGTAAATCCTTTACCAAATGGAAAAGTGGTTGTTAAATTTAAAGAAAATAAAACAAAGAATATAGTAAGTAATGGAGTTGAAATTTTAGATAAATTAGGTTCTCCAGTAAAGGCTACACATGGTGGAAAAGTTATATATGCTGGAAAAATACAAGGACTTGGAAAAGTTATAATGATAAACTATGGATATAATACAATAGGGGTTTATGGAAACTTAATTTCTACTAAGGTAAAATTAAATGAAACAGTAAAACAAGGAGAAAATATAGGAGTTTTAGGTTTTGCAATGGATGGAAAACCTGTTCTTTATTATGAAGTTAGACTAAATCTTAAACCTATAAATCCAATAAATGTATTATAGATTTTAGGAGAAAAGTTATGGGAGAAAAATGTGTTATTTTTTATAATTCAAATAAAGCTAAAGCAGTGGAAATTTATACTGAGTTAAAAAAATTTTTAAAAGAAAGAGGAGTAACTTTATTATTGCCTAATGAAATAGAGGAAGCTACTTTTTCTATTGTTATAGGTGGAGATGGAACTTTGCTTAGAGCATCTAAAGAAATTATAAAAAAAGATAATATTCCTGTTATTGCAATAAATGCTGGAAGTCTAGGTTTTTTAACTGAAATAAAAGAAATTGAAGCAAGAAAAATATGTGAAAACTATTTAAATAAAGATTATGAAATATGTAAAAGAGGTTTATTGGAATTAAAAATAAATAATGATGTTTACAATGTTTTAAATGAAATAGTTATTTCAACAGGAAGATTGGATAAAAAATTAATGTCTGTAGATATTTTTACAGATAGAGGAAAGGTAAATACCTATATAGGAGATGGAGTTATAATAGCTTCTCCTACTGGTTCAACTGCTTATTCTTTGTCAGCTGGTGGGCCAATAGTGTCATATAGATTAGATGCTTTTATAATAACTCCTATTTCTCCACATAATTTGTCAACTAGAACAATAATTTTATCTTCTGATGAAATAATTAAAGCTAAAGTTAATTATAGTGATATAAATAATTTCTTGATGATAGATGGTGATTTTATTAAGAAGCTAACTATGGAAGACGATATTGAAATAAAATATTCAAATAAAAAATTAAATTTAGTTTTACCAAAAGATAGAAATTATTACTCTGTATTGAAAGAAAAATTAAAATGGGGGGATAATCTATTTTAAATGAAAGTAGGGTTTATACAATTTGATGTTAAAAAGAATTTTGAAATAAATTTTAATATCATAGAGAAGCATTTAGAAAATTTAAAATGTGATTTAATTGTGTTGCCAGAATTAGCTTTAAGTGGTTATCTCTTTAAAGATAAGGAAGAATTAAAAAGCAAGGGAATAATTATTGAAAAAAGTCAAGAAATAGAAAAAATAAAAAAATTATCTGAAAAATTTCAATGTATTATGATTTTAGGGATAGTAGAGAGATTAGAAGATAAATTTTATAATACAGCAATAATTATTTCAAAAGGAAAATATATAGGAAAATATCAAAAAATACACCTTTCTGATTTTGAAAAAAATTTTTTTGAAAGTGGAAAAGAAAATAAAGTTTTTGATGTTGATGGAGTAAAAATTGGAGTTCAAATCTGTTTTGATTTATGGTTTTCTGAAATTTCAAGGGAACAAATAAGAGAAAGAGCAGATATATTAGTTGTGCTTGGAAATTTTGGTGGTGAAACGACTGCTAATATTTTGCCAATTCGAGCCATAGAAAATTTGACTCCAATTATTCTATGTAATAGAGTAGGAGAAGAAAATATAATTTTTAATTCAGAATCTATAAATACCTTTTTTATAGGGAAAAGTATGGTTGTAGATAGAAATGGAAAAGTTTTAATAGAACCAAAAGAAAAAATAGAAATAAGTGAAGTAGTAGATATAAAATTAAAAAAAGAAAAATCTAATATAATTTGTAAAAATTTTTTTGAAGAGATTGATTTTCATTATAATAAATAGAGAGTAGGGGGACAGAAATTTATGTTAAGAGAATTATTAATTGAAAATTTAGCAATAATAGAAAAATTAAATCTTGAATTTGGAGATGGATTAATAACTCTTACAGGAGAAACAGGAGCAGGAAAATCAATTATTTTAAATGGAATAAATTTACTTTTAGGAGAAAAAGCTTCAATTGATATGCTTCGTAGTGGAGAAAAACAACTTGTAGCTCAGGGCGTTTTTGAAGTAAATAATGAACAAAAAAATGAATTGGAAAAATTGGATATAGAAGTAGAAAATGATGAGGTTATAATTAGAAGAACTTTAGATGCTCAAGGAAAAGAAAAATCTTATGTAAATGGAGCTAGAGTTCCTAGAACTAGATTAAAAGAGGTAATGAAATCTTTAGTTGATATAGTTGGACAACATTCTCATCAAATGCTTTTAAATAAAGAAAATCATATAAAACTTTTAGATAAGTTTATCGAAGAAGAAGCAGTAGATATAAGAAAAAAAATAGAATTTTCTTTAGATAAATATAGTGAAGTTTGTGAAAAAATAAAAGAGATAGAAAAAGAAAAAAATGAAACTGCAGAGAAAAAAGAATTCTATGAATTTCAATTAGATGAGATTGAAAAAGCAAATTTAAAAGTAGGAGAGGATATTGATTTAGAAAATGAATATAAACTGCTTTTTAATGCTGGAAAAATAAAGGAAAAGCTTTCTATTTCTGAATTTCAACTAAAAAATGATGAGATAAATGCTTTGGATATAATATACTCTTGTAAAAAACAAATAGAAGCAATAGTGGATTATGGAAAAGATTTTGAAGAAATTTATGAACAAATAGAAAGAGTTTATTATGATTTAGAAGACTGTGTGTCTACTATAGAGCAACTAGAAAGTGATATAGAAATAGATGAGCATAGATTAGAAGAGGTAGTATCAAGATTAAATCTTATAGAGAAATTAAAAAATAAATATGGTTCTACTATAGAAGAGATATTAGAATTTGTAGAAAATATAAGTAGTAAATTGAGAACATTAGATGATAATAATTATCAAACATCTTTATTAGAAAAAGAGAGAGAAAAATATAAAAAAGATTATTGGGATGCTGCTTTTCAGTTGAGAGAAGTGAGAAAAAAATTTATTAAAAAAATAGAAGAAAATTTAGGAAAAGAATTAGATTTTCTTAATATGAAAAATGCCAAATTGGATATAAAATTAGAAGAAAAAGAGATTATGTCAAAAAATGGTTCTGATACCATAGAGTTTTTTATAACTACTAATATTGGACAGCCACCAAAACCACTACAAAAAATTGCTTCTGGTGGAGAGGTAAGTAGAATAATGTTAGCTTTAAAAGTTATATTTTCTCATGTAGATAATATCCCTATTCTTATTTTTGATGAAATTGATACAGGTGTTGGTGGAGAAACAGTAAGAAAAATTGCTGAAAAACTTAGAGAGATTGGAAAAAATGCTCAAGTTATATGTATAACTCATTCTCCAGCAATAGCTTCTAAAGCCCATGAACAATATTATATTGAAAAAAATATAAAAAATGGAACTACTTTTACCTCTGTTAAAAAGTTATCTGATAAAGAAAGAATATATGAAATAGCTCGTATGTTAGCTGGAGAAAGTATATCAGACTCTGTGTTAAAACATGCAGAAGAGTTATTGAATGAGGAATAATATGGATTTAGTAAAATATTTTTTAGAAGAATTGAGAAAAGAAAATATTATTTCTGAAAATACTATAAATTTTTATAAAAGTGATTTAGATTATTTTCAAAAATTTATAAAAAATAATAATTTATTGGAGATTTCAAAAGATGAGTTAGAAGAATATTTGCAACATATAAAAGAAAAATATTCAGAAAATTCAGTTATAAGAAAGATAACTTCACTTAAAAGTTTTTATAAATTTTTAGTGAAAAAAGAGATGTTGAAAACTTCTCCAATTGATAATATTTCAACAAGTAGAAAAGATATAAAAGTTAAAAAAATTATAGAGGAAAGAGAGTTAAAAGCTATTATAGATGTTTGTGAAGATACAAAAATTGGTAATAGAGACAAAGTTATTATTAAATTATTGAGTGAAACAGGTCTAAAGATAGTAGATATTTTAGGAATAGAATTAAATCAGATAAGAGAAAATAACTATAGATTTTTTTTAGTAAAACAGAGAAACATATATGTTTTAATAAACTTATCTGAAGAGTTATCAAAAGAATTAAAAGAGTATGTTGAAAGGTATAATATTGATTCTAAATTTATATTTGAAGAATTAGATAATCAAAAATTTAAAACCAATTTTTTAAAATATGTAAAAAAAGCTAATTTAGATAGGAATATAGTTCCAAGTATGATAAAAAATAGATGTAATTATGAAAGAGAAAAAATAAACAATTATCATAATTTAGATGAGATAGAAATTTTTGATGAGATTAAGAGAGAATATTTTGCAATAGGAATAGGAGATGAGTAAATTTTATGAGAGCAGGATTTATAGCTGTTGTAGGAAGACCAAATGTTGGAAAATCTACTTTAATAAATAAATTGGTAAGTGAGAAAGTGGCCATAGTTTCAAATAAAGCTGGAACTACAAGAGAAAATATAAAAGGAATATTAAATATGGCAGGAAATCAATATATTTTTATTGATACTCCAGGAATTCATAAACCTAAACATCTTTTAGGTGAATATATGACATCTTCAGCTATAAAAATTTTAAAAGATGCTGATATAATTCTTATGATATTAGATGGAAGTCAAGAGATTAGTACAGGAGACCAATTTGTTATGGAGAAGGTTTTAGAAGCTAAAAGGACTCCAAGAATATTGGTTATAAATAAAATAGATAAATTATCTGATGAAAAATTAGCAGAAAAAAGAAAAGAAGTTGTAGAAAAATTAGGTGAATTTGATGGAATAGTAGAAATTGCTGGAGAGTACGGAATTGGACTTGGAAAACTTTTAAATACAATAGACCCATTTTTAGAAGAGGGAATACAATATTATCCTGAAGATATGTATACTGATATGCCTGTATATAGAATAATATCTGAAATAGTAAGAGAAAAAATATTATTGAAAACAAGAGATGAAGTTCCACATTCAATAGCTATAGAAATAATAAATGTTGAAAAAAGAGAAAAGGGAAAAGATTTATTTAATATAAATATATATGTTGAAAGAGATTCTCAAAAAGGAATAATAATTGGTAAAGGTGGAAAACTTTTAAAAGAGATAGGAATAGAAGCTAGAAAAGAAATTGAAATATTATTAGGAAGAGAGATTTTCTTAGATTTACATGTAAAAGTTAAAGAGGATTGGAGAAAGAAAAAACCATTCTTAAAAGAATTAGGATATTTTGATGAAAATTAATAAAGTTTAAGAAAGAATAAAGAGTTTAGGTAGGTGGTATAGGTGAAAGTATTATTAGTTAATGGAAGTTCTCATAGAGGTTGTACATTTACAGCACTTTCAGAAGTCACTAAAATTTTTGATGAAGAAAAAATAGAATGGGAAATTTTTGATGTGGGAACAGAACCTTTGAGAGATTGTATAGGATGTAATACTTGTAAAAAATTGGAAAATAGATGTATATTTAATGATGATAGTATAAACAAATTTATAGAGAAAGCTGAAAAATGTGATGGATTTATATTTGGTTCTCCTGTTTATTATGCTCATCCAAGTGGAAGAATATTATCATTTCTTGACAGAGTTTTTTATGCTGGAAAAAAAGTTTTTATGTATAAACCAGGAGCAAGTGTCTTATCAGCTAGAAGAGGTGGGACAACAGCTTCTTTTGATGTATTAAACAAATATTTTACAATTTGTCAAATGCCAATAGTTTCATCTACATATTGGAATATGGTTCATGGAAATACTCCTGAGGAAGTTTTAAAAGATGAAGAGGGATTACAAACAATGCGTAATTTAGGGAGAAATATGGCTTGGATATTAAAATGTATTGAGGCTGGAAAAAATAATGGAATAGTACCAGCTAAAAGTGAAACAGAATATAGAACAAGTTTTATTAGATAGTGGGGTGAAATATGATACTTATAGTGGCGAAAAGTATAATAAAAAAAGAGTGTATCGAAGAATATAAAAATTTAGTAAAAGAGCTAATTGAAAAAAGTAGAAAGGAAGAGGGAAATATCTCTTATGATTTACATCAAGATATAAATAATCCTCAAGCTTTTGTTTTTGTAGAGTATTGGAAAGATATTGAATCAATAGAAGCTCATAATAATTCAGAACATTTTAAAAGAATTATTCCTGAAATTAATAAAATTAGAGAATCAGCAGAAGCTGTTCGTTATGAAAAATTAGATTATTAATAATAAATAAAATTTTCATAATTTAAAAATATATAATTTACAAAAAAGTTAGATTAACTTAATGAAATAAATCTCAGTTAATCTAACTTTTTTTACTATAGAATAGTTTTTAATTTTTGTTTACTTTAATTCTTTTTCAATTTCTTCTATTTTTTGATTATATTCTTTAAAAGCTTCTTTATATTCCAATATTAATTTTTGTTTTTCTTTATCTGTTTTTAGAGTTTTAAGCTTAGTTTCAAATTCATATAAAAGATAGGCTTTTTCATTTCCTAAATCTAATAATTGTTGTCTTTTTGGAACTATAACTTTATTCCTATAAATATCACTAGGAAGAAGAAAAATATCCATTATTGTAGAACAAATATAATCTCCAACAACATAGGGAATACCAATAATAGAGACTATAAAAAGATTATTTTTTAATCCTAATACTTCTGGAGTAGGAGCTGAAAAAGTTGGAATATATGGAATTTCTTTAGCTTCATAGTGATTTCCTCTATCATAAATTTTACGTTTTTCTATAGAAGTACAACCAACTAAAGTTAAAATTAATAAAAGTACAGACAGTTTTTTCTTCATAAAATCTCCTTTAAATTTAAAATAGTATTAGTTAATCAATCAGTATCCCATCTTTATAATTTTTTATTTCCTTATACCCATACTTATCATAATAAATTTCTTCTCCATCTTTTTTTCCATCACTATAATTGGTGATTTTTCTATAATTATTATCTTTTAAATCATTATCATAATATTCTATAATTTTTATAATTTCATTCTTTTTATAAAAAATATCCATTCTATCATTTCCACTTTTATAAAATTCTTTTACAAATATTAAATTATTTTTAGAATAAATTTCATATTTAGATAAAAATCCATTTAAATAATAAGAAATCTTTTTTTGCTTTTTTTCTAAATTTTCAATTAAGTTTCCAGAAAATTGTCTTTTTTTCTTTAAATCAAAAAGGTATTCTCTATTTTGAACCTTTCTTTTTTCTAATATTTTATTTTCATCTTTATAAATTATACCTAAAGACTCATAGGGTTCTTCTAATAAAAAGCTAGTATCTGTCTTTTCAGAAAGAGAGTATTCTAAATTATTAATATCTGTTGGAGCTCTTTCTATTGAATCACGATTAGTTATTGATGAAATAAATACTTTAGTTCTAATTTTATCATCTTTTAAAAATTTATTAATTTGTTCTTTAAAATTAAATATTAATAAAATTATTATTGATATTAAAAATAAAATACATAAAAAAAAATTTAAAATGTTTATTTTAGACTTTTCTTTTTTGTCAATATTATCATAATTGGAGTTTTCTTTATTAGTTTCTTTCTTCCCAAGTTCCAATTTTTTCATTATTTTTATATTCTCCTTTTACATATTTATTACCATCTTCAGAATATTTTTCATAAACTCCGTGAAGTCTACCATTTTTATACTCTATTTTTTCTTTTAAATTTCCATTTTCATAATATTTTTCTTGGATACCATCAAATTTTTTATTAGGACCTGTTCCGACAGTTCTTTCTACATATTCTAAATTTCCATTTTCATAATAATTTTTTTCTTCAATTCTTTTTTCAAACAAATCCATAATAAAATAATTTTGAATTTTTCCATTTTTATAGTAACGATATCTTTCAGTAGTTTTTTCATTTTCAAAATCTAATGTATTAATATTTCCATTAGTTGAATAAAAGGCACGATAAACACATATTCCATTTTCATATTTTGAATAAGAAAATAAATTTGTTGTATTATCATAATAATCTTTTATCTCCCCTGTAAAAAGAGTCTTTTTTCCCTCTTCATAATAGATATGAGTTCCAGGTTTACAAATTAATTTAATTTTTTTGTTATTTTTATTATCAGGTTTAGGATAATCTTTTTTTTCAATTACCTTACCATTAGTATCAAAAGTTTCCCAAGTACCAATTTTTGTATTATCTTCATATTGTCCACTGACTTTTAAATTTCCATTAGGATAATATTCTTTGTAGAAACCATCTGCAACACCTTTTTTCATTTGCCTTTCTAGTAACAAACTACCATTAGTATAATAATACTTTATTATTCCATTTTTTTTACCTTTTACATCAGAACTTTCATATTCTAAAATTCCATGTTCATAGTAATGTTTTGAATTACCATCTAGTAAATCATTTTTCCATTCTTGATAAATTTTTAATTTTCCATTATTATAATAAAGTTTTCTAATACCATTCTTTTTACCATTTTTATAATTAGAATCTTCAACAATTAAACCATCTTGTCCATATGAAATAGAAAGTCCATCTTTTTTCCCATTTTTATATTGAGATTTAGTTTTTATATTTCCATTCTCAAAATATTCAAAAATAGTGCCTGTAACTTTTTCATTTTTTCCTTTAATATAGACAATATCATTTTTATTTTCAGTATCTTCAATATCAATTTCCATAGAAAAAATATTTATACTCAATAAAATAAATATCAAGTATTTTAAAATTCTATTCATAAAATTTCCTTTTGATGCTTTTGACTCTCATTCATTAGGAATTTATTTTATTAGTTTATAATTTTACCATCTTTAAAAGTTTTTTCTTCATAAGAACCATCTTTTGAATATATTTTCCAAAGTCCATCTTCTTTTCCATTTATAAAATTTCCTTCTGAATGTAATTTTCCATCTTCATAAAAATATACAAGATAGCCGTCAAATACTCCATTTTTATAACTTCCTTCTCCAGATAAGTTACCATTGTCATAATAAGTTTTAAAAGGGCCATCCATAACATCTTCTTTTAAATGTGCTAATTTTTTTATACGACCATCATCAAAATATTCTTTCATAGTACCTGTAAATTTTTCATTTTTTATAATTCCATCAATCATTAAATAACCTTTTTCAGAATAAACTTTTATAGGCCCCTCTTTCATATTATCTTTTGAAAAGGTATCCATTTCTAATTGTCCGTTTTTATGATAAGATTTAAAAGGTCCATTAAGTTTTCCATCCACAAATGTTAATTCTTCTTTTAAAGTTCCATCAGGATAATAGCCTTTCCACAATCCAGTAGCTTTTCCGTTTTCAAAATATCCTTCTGATTTTAATTTATTATTCCAATAACGAGTTTGAGCTTTTCCAGAAAATGTAACTTCTTGATTAGGCAGAAAAAAATACCATTTTTTTCTACTAAATCATCAGTAAGTATTACATTATCTTTCTGAAGTTCATCATAAGATTCTTTTCTCTTTTTCATAATTATACCAATGATTATGATTGCTACTAAAAGTGTAAAAATAAATAAAGTGTTCATTTGCAATCCTCCTTAAAAATTAATATGAATCAAGATATTTAAATAATAGCATTTATTTTTTAAAAAATCAATTTTTTTCCAACTTAAGTGTTTTTTTTTTGTACATAATTTCGGTAAATAAACTTGAAAAAATTTAATACTTATAGTATACTAATGTCATAAAATAATTTAAAGCTCCAATTAAAATAAAAAATTATATATAGGAGGAAAAATGAAAAAAATAATATTCTATTTTTTATATTTAATGATTAGTTGTTTTTTATTTGGAAAAAATATTGAAAAGGAAGTTACATATTATAAAAATGGAAATATAGAAAGTATAGTTCAAAATAATTTTACTGAAAAAAGAAAGAATATTATTTTTTATTATCCAGATGGAAAAATTTTAGAAGAAAAAAATATAATTGTAAATGGTGATAAAGAAATAAAAGATGGAGTAGAAAAAGTTTATTATTCAAACGGAAAACTTCTGAGAGAAAGATATTATAAAAATGGTAATTTAGAAGAATATAAAGAATATAATATTTATGGAAATATTTTAAAAGAGAAAAAGAAAATAGAAAATGGATATGAGATAAAAGAATATTTCTTTTCTAAAGAAAATGAAACTCCTAAAATTTTAAGTCATATAAAAATAAATGGAAAGAAAAAAATAGAAAAATATTGGAATAATGATGGGAAAGAAGTATTATATACAGAATATAAAAATGATAAAAAAGATGGACAAGAAATAATTCAAGATAGAGTATTAGGATTTACTAAGAAAAGAAATTATAAAGAAGGAATAGTTCAAGGAGAAGAAGAGGTATATTTTGGAGATAAATTTTTTGCTAATGTTAGCGAAAATGAAGAAAATTGGCGTGAGTATAGTGATGAATATTTAAAAGATTATATAGATTTTAAATATTTTCCTAAGTTAAAAAAATCAAGTAATAAAATATTTAATTTTAGATTTGGTTATAACTTAATACATCTTTTTGTTTATAAAGAATCTATTTTAGCAAATGGAGGAAAATTTTTTTCACATTTTGTAGATAATGAAGGTTCTTTAACAACAAAAATAGTTTTTAAAGATAGAATTTTTATGAGGTTTTATGAAACAGGACAAATAAAAAAGATAAATGATAAAAATAAAAATATTGAATATTATAAAAATGGACAAGCTAAAAAAGAAGAGATTACAAAATATAAATATATTCCATTTCTAAAAAAAGTTATTGTAAAAGAATATTATGAAAACGGACAACTGATGTTTTCAAACGAAAATAAAGATAGTGAGGAATATTATGAAAATGGAAACTTAAAAGAAAAAAGTTTAGATAAAAAATATATTACATATTATGATAATGGAATTGAAAAAACAGTAGATGAAAAGAATATAGTTGGAGAATATAAAAATATAATAAAAAATTATACAAGAACAGGTAAATTAGAAAAAGAGGAGATGATTGGAAAGGAGAAACAATTTATAAAAATATATAATGAAGAAGAAAAATTAGCGTTAGAAAAAGAAATTGTGGGAGATATAATTAGTGCAAAAGTTCATACAGATGATGGAAATGTAATGGAATATACAGGTATACGACCACAAAGTTATAAAATAATAGAAGAAAGAGATTATTCTTCTATAAGTGTTATATTAATTCTTATAGTTATTTGTGCAATAGGAATGGCAATGATTAATAAAAAAGAGGGATTTGGTTTAAAGTACCTTTTATTTATAATAATACTTCTATTACTAAAAGTGGTTTTACCAAGATTATTATAAAAAATCATAAGGAGGAAAAAATGAAATATTTAAAAAGAATTGTGGTTAGTTTATTTATTAGTTTATTTATGATTGGTTGTATGAACTTGAATAGTCATCTTTTGGATTCCCAAGTGATATATAATAAAGAATTTGTTTTTGATGCAGAGAGAATAAAAAAAGTTTTTTGTCAATGGGAACTTACAAAGGAAACTACAGAGGATGAACATTTTTTAAGATTTTATAATAAAGAAAAAGATATATGTATAGATTTTTCTAATTATGGAAAAAGAGATACACCTGAAAAAATGGCAAAAAAATTTCATAAAGGAGCTTTAAAAAAAGGATTTAAAGAAAATGTTCAAGGAAATATTGAAGCAGAAAAATTTTTCAATGAATATTCAAAAGAATATACTTATAGAAGTTCATCAGAAGATATTATAAGAAATGATTTAATTTTTGGAAATTTAACTGTAGTTTTTTGGGTAACAAATGGAAGTGAAAAAGATGTTATAGATACTTTCAAAATGATAAAAGAAGCTATTGACCCAAATGAGCCAATAAAACCAAGAAAACCTTTAGGAAAAGTAACATATTATCAATTTGAAGATATATTTGATACAGGAATTTTAGAAGAAGGATTAAAAAAATATCCAGGAAAATATAAAAAATATATTTCAGGAAATAATAGTAGTAAAGAAAGTCCTTCTGGATATTTATATGTCTTTAATGATGGAAAGAAAAGTTTGAGAATAGAATATAATAAGAATTTTTCAAAAGAAGTTATAAATAAAAGATGGGATAAGGAGATGTGGTATCCAGAGCCAGGTTCAATTATAAGAACTTATTATGGAAAAGAAAATAAAACATCTATAAAATATTTTGGCGTTCCTGCAATGGAGTATAGATTAACATCAAAGTATGATATTCCTTCAATGAGTTATAAATCAACAAAAAATCCTTATTTAATTATTCAATATTACTATGTAATTACAACAGATATCTATTCTATAATTTTGAAATTAGAAGAACCTAAACAAAAAGAAGAAAAAGATGTAAATATAGAGTTTGAAAAATTATTAAAAATAATAGCTAAATCAACAAAATTAAAATAAAAATTAAGAGGAATAAATATGAAAAAAATATTTAAGATAATAATCATAATATTATTATTTTCATTAACAGCCTGTGGTGTTTCATCTAGCAAAGCAAAGCGAGCTTTACATAAACACTTTATAGAAAGATATAAAGAACCTTTTGTTGTAGAGCATGTTGGTCGTCGTTCAGATGGAAAAGAAGAGTGGTATGAGGCACAAGTTTTTCCAGCAAAATATATAGGAACTCCTAGACAATATGATAAATATTATTATAGTAAAGGGAATGTGGATATAAAAAAAGGGATATTTGGAGAAAGTATAGATTTTGTTGGAGATTTATACAGATTGGTTATATTAAATGAATCAGCCAATGAGTTTTATGAGAAAAAATTAAAAGAGCTATTTGGAGAATATGTATTACCAATTTTTTATATAGATGTAGGTAGTGCTGATATATTTCCAAAATATGAAGAAACTTTAAAAGAAAAACTAGAAAATGATGAGTATATTGATATAAAGGGAAATATAATCATTTTTGGTAGAATAAAAAATAAAGAGGACGAACAGAAATATAAAGAAAAAATATTTCAATTTGTGACTTTTGTAAAAGAACAAGGGATACAAGAAAAAGTGTCTATAAATTTTGAGGTAGTTGATGAAAGAATATTAGCTAAAGATGCTTTATCATATATTAATAAATTAGAAAAAAGAGAAAATATTGATGAAGATTTTAAAATATTAGATGAGGCTTTTGAAAATACTCCTGAAGAAAATAAAAAAGCTAAAATAGATAATTTTTCAAAAAGTGAAATATATACTCAATTAAATAGATATGGTGCTTATCTACTTTCAACAAGAATAGTTGGAAAAGAATATCTCAAAAATAATATATTTTTATTACATCAAAATGCTGATAGTCTATTTTTAGCTTTTGGAATATGTAGTATGCCTATAGAAATATTTTCTAATAGTAAGAGGTGTATATTACCAAAGGAGATAGAATATAATAGTGTAGATGATTTAAAATTTAATATAAAAACAGAAGAAAAAGAAATAGAAAAAGATGGAAAAACATATTATAAATATTATTTGAATGATGAGTTGGTATGGGAAAAAGTTCTTAACAATGAGTTAGCAGATTATGAATATGAAAATTTTTATAAGAATGGAGAATTATATTTAGAATATAAATATATTGAGAAACGCAGAAATTTTTATAAAAATGGAAAAGTTTATAAAAATGATGTAATACTTCCAAATGATATAGAACTTAGATTTGAAAATAATATCTTAAAAACTATTACAACAACAAAATATTCAGGGAAAAAACATATTAGATATCTTCTTGATAATAATAGAGTAAGAGAAGAAATAAGTTCAAAAATATATGAAAAATTAAATCCTACGGATATATGGTATTCTAAGGATAATTTCCTAGCTTTAGATGAAAAAGATAGTTATTTTAATAGTGGAATAGGTAGAATAAAAGACGGAGAAAATATAGAGTATTTTTTTAATAAAAAAGAAAATAAAAAAAGTCAGATTAAAATAAAAACTTTTTATAAAGATGGATTATTAGATGGAAATTATGAAGAGTATTTTCCTAACGGAAATATTAAAATAAAATGTTCCTATAAAAAAGGATTTTTAGATGGAGAATATAAAGAATATTCTGTTGATGGAAAACTTGAAAAAGAATATATTTATAAAAATGGAGTAATAATAAAATAAATTTTGTAGAAAGGAAAAACTATGAAAAAATTTATTATATTTTTAATTTTACTTTTTCATAATATTATTTATGGAGAAATAATTTATGATGATGGAGAAGTAAAATTAAATTTAGTTATGAATAATAATGGAACATATACAGTTTATAATATTAATGATAACAATAAACCGTTTACAGGAGACATAAAAATATCAGGAAAAGATACTGATTTTAGATATGAAGATTTTTATTTCTTAGGATATGTAGATAATAAAAAAGGGTCTATAAGAGAGAAAAAAGAATATAAAGAGATGAATGATTATAAAAATTTAAGAGGAGTTCATGACCATAAATTTAGAAATACAGCTTTTTTTAAATTTTATGAGTCATATCCTCATTATAATGGATATTATAGACCTGCTCTTGGAGAAGACCCCTATTATGATGTTTATTTTTTAAAGATTAATATTTTAGGAGATATAAAGTCTGTATTTTTATTTAGAGATGGAATTTTAGAATTAGAGATTATGGATATAATTTCTAATGTAGATACTTTTAATAGTCAATGGCTTATGATATATTTTTATCCAGATGGAAATATACAGAGAATAAGACATTCTTGTGGTTCTTTATTTCCTTTAGAGAGAGAATATTATCCAAATGGTAATAAGAAAAATGTTAATAGTGTTAATGTGAGAACAGGGGAATTAGATGCTTTTGAAGAATATTCTCAAATGAGTAGATTTGATAGAAGTTTTTTTTCTGAAGAAGATTTGAATGATGGAAGTACAGAATATTATATAAATGGAAAAATAAAAAAAGAGGCAAAATACCGTAATGGAAGAGCAGTAGAAGAAGCATTTTTTTATTCTCCAACAGGTAAGTTAAGAGAAAAAATAGATGTAGAAAAAGGAAAAAATACAATTTACAAAGATAGTGATATTTTTTATAAAGATAGCGAAAAAGAAATAAGATTAGAGGAAAGAGGGGAAAAAATCTACGCTATAAACTCTAAGGATAATAGTTTATTTACAGGAAAATTAGTAATTGAATCTAATGAAGATAAAAATATTTCAAAAAAATCAGAAATAAATTATAAAAATGGACTTCAAGATGGTTTAACAAAAATAATTACAGAAACAAAAGTTAAAGTTAAGCATCAAAATACAAAGCGTGAAGTAAAAAAAACATATGTATTTGCAAGTTATACTTCTTATAAAACAGAAACAGAAGAAATAATGTATAAAAATGGTGAAAAAAATGGGAAGTATAAAAAAAATATAGATATAAAGACTGATGTTGAAACCTATCGAGATATAATAAGTATACCAAAAAATAAAAAAGCTGATAAAGAAAAAGGGATAGAAACTGAAAAAATAATAATTGAGGGATATTATTCTAATGATAAAAAAGAGGGTGAATTTACTAGATATTACAAAAGAGATTTAACTTTAGGCTCAAAAAATTATGAAGGAGATGAGATAAAAACAGTAACCCAATATAAAAATGGAATGAAATCTGGAAAATCTATTACTTATGATTTTAGAGGTTATTTAATAAAAGTTAAAAATAACTTGCCTAAAGATGAACCACTTATTATCAAAGAGGAAAATTATATTTTAGATAAATTACATGGAACACAATATTATTATTCAAAAGATGGGGAAAAATGTCAACATTTTTATATTTTAGGAGTTGAATTAGAGAGTAAAGAAGAAAAAAATATTTAGAAATATTAGCAAAAGTTGAGCATAATCAGAATGGAATAACAATGAATGTAGAAATATATGATACTGAGGGGAAAGTATTAGTAAGAAATACTTATGATAACAAGAAATCAATAGCTACTTATACTTTATTTGATGAGAATGGAAAAATAAAAAGAGAGAGTAAAAGAGAGGATTTAGCTTGGAGTAGATTTCATGTTAATCATAATCTGATGAGTATGTATGAATCTTTTATGTTAGATGAAAAAAATAGGAAAGATTTTTTGGAATTTGCATTAGATATAGATAACTTATAAAGAATATTTTAGTATAATAAGATTTTTTAAAAAAGGATATTGTAAATTAAATACAATATCCTTTTTATATTTTTCTAAATATTAAAAGTTTTTATTTGTTAAATACAGGTTTAAATCTTTCAAAAATTTCATGGACAGAAACTATATCTTTTATTTTCCAAACATCTCTTCCAGCAAAGAACAATCCATTTTCTAAATCCCCTTTGTGTCCATCTATAAGTCTTTGGCTTACACAGAATTTTCTATTACAATGTTTTAAACAACTAGAACAAGTGCTAGGTGGTGTAGTTATTTCATTTAAAACTTTTTCAGAATAATTACTTTTAATAGCATTAGCAGGTAATCCTACAGAACTCATAATTTTTATAACATCACCTTTTTTTGTATTAACATACATTTGCTTGAAAGCCTCATCAACATCACATTCATGAGTAGCAACAAAACGAGTTCCCATTTGTACTCCTGTAGTTCCAAGAGATAACATTCTAGTAGCATCTTCTGGAGTAATTACTCCACCAGCTCCAAAAACAGGAAGAGAGACATTTTTAGTAATTTCTTCCATAATATCCCAAGAATCTAATTCTGTTCCAAGATGTCCTCCAGCATTTCCACCTTCAACAACAATAGCATCAGCCCCTAATTTTTCAGATATTTTTGCAAGTTTTAGAGATGAAACTATTGGAAATAATTTTATTCCTGTACCTTTAACCATAGAAAAAATATCTCTAGAGAATCCAGCACCACAAATTATAACATCAACCTTTTCTTCTATACAAACTTTTACACTTTCAGCAAAAGAAGATACAGCAAACATAATATTTACTCCAAGAGCTCCTTTTTTATTAGTTATTAAAGTTCTAGCTTTTCTTATTTCTTCTCTTAATTCTTCAAGAGGAAGAGCTGAACCAGCTATAACTCCTATTCCACCTTCATTTGCCACAGCTGAAGCAAGTTTTGACATAGAACATCTAATAGCCATTCCCCCTTGAATAATAGGGACTTCAATTTCTAAACCATTTATATTTATCATAATACAACCTCCATTAAAAATTACATATGTATTATAACATATCGTATGTTATTTTTAAAGAGAAAACATAAATCTAAAAATAAAATAACAATATAATTTTATTTTTTGTTTATAGATTAAAGAGTTTTTTTATAAAAAAAATACTAAAAAAATATATGAAAATAACTATACAAAAATATAAATTTAGATTAATAATGTTATAAAAATAAAAAAAGAGGATGTTATAAATACAACACCCTCTTTTTAAATTATTATAAATATGATTTTAAAATTTCTACTTTTCCAGATATAATTGTTTTTAAAGTAGCTGGAATAAAGTATGTATTGCCTTTTACAATCTTGTAAGAGATGTTATTACAAATAATTTCCCCTTCACCATCTAAGATAGAAAAAATTTTAAAGTTTTTATTAGTTTCATCTTCAAAAGTACCATCAACTAGATATTTATCAACATTAAAATATTGACCTCTTACTAATTCCTCTTTTATAGCTCCAACCAATTGTAGTTTTTGTCTAGATTCGTTAGTAGACATTTGAACATCACCTTCAAAGTCTATTACATCAAGAGCCTTATCAATATGAAGCTCTCTTAATTTTCCGTCTACTAATCTATCGAAATCATAAATTCTATAAGTTGTATCTGAGTTTTGTTGAACTTCACAAATTAAAATAGAACCTTCTAAAGTAGCATGAACAACTCCAGGAAGAAGATTTATAAAGTCTCCTTTTTTTACTTTTATAGTTTTAAAAAGTCCATCAAATTCTTTCTTATCAACTTTTTCTTTAAATATTTCTTTTGTAATTCCCTCTTTGATTCCTAAAATAAGAGTTGCATCAGAACTAGCTTCCATAACGTACCAACATTCACTTTTTCCAAATTCTCCTTCAACTCTTAAAGCATATTCATCACTAGGATGAACTTGAACTGAAAGTCTATCATTTATATCTAAATATTTAATAAGTAATGGGAATTTTCCTTGAAATCTTTCAACAATTTCTTTTCCAAGTATAGTTTCTTTATCACTTTCAATAACTTCAACAAGAGATTTTCCAGCAAATTCTCCATTTTCAATATAAGAAAGTCCACCTTTATGAGAACTTACTTCCCAAGATTCTCCATAAAGATTTTCATCAGGTAACTCCATATTTAAAACATCTTTAAATTTTCTTCCACCCCAGATTTTTTTTACTAAAGTTTTTTTAAATTTTAATGGATACATATTTTCCTCCTAAAAAAATTTTGTGTTCTTATAAAAGTATATTACAAAAAAATAAATATGTCAAAGTAAATTAAGTTCAAAAAATAAAAGAAAGAGAATTTCTTCTCTTTCAATTTATAAATCAGCAATCATATCATACCAAACTACTCCCCCATGAGTAGAATCAGATATTCCCATATTTTTATATCCAAATTGCTCATAAAAACCAATTAAATTTTCCTTACAAGTTAAAACCATTTTTTCACGATTAGATTTTTTAGCTTCTTCCATTAAATGTCTCATTAATTTACAAGCTATACCTTTATGTTGATATTTTGGTAATACATCTAAACCAAAAACAGTTTGATTTTTTCCTAAAGGATTATGTCCACCATTAGCCTCATATAATTCATCTATAATTACATTACTGTCGGTAACACAGCCATTTATAAAACCAATAATTTTTTTATCAATAGTAGCCACATAAAAACTATCTGGAAAAGTTTTTATTCTATATAAAAAAGAATCATAAGTAGCTGCTTCAGCTTTTGGGAAACAAATACTTTCTATTTTTGTAACAGAATCTAAATCTTCAATTTGTACTTTTCTAATTATAACTTCCATTTTGTCCTCTTATATATCTGATAAAACTTTTATTACTTTTCCAACAACATTAAAGTTTTCTCCAGGACCAATATATATTGGAGAATAATTAGGATTATCACTTACTAAAGCAACATAGTTTTTCGTTATTTTAAGTCTTTTTACAAAGGCTTGTTCATCAATAAAAAATGCTCCAATCTCTCCACTTTTTATATCTAAAGTTTTTTTACAAATTATAATAGAACCATCTTTAATAGTAGGTTCCATAGAATCTCCAACTACATTAACAGCAAAAAGATTTTGATTTGTATTATTAAGACCAGGTAACATAATATAATCTTCAATATCATTGTCAGTAAAAGCTCCAAGTCCTGCTGAAATTCTTTCAAAAAGAGGAATAGCATTATCTGATATTTGTGTAGCCTCCTTAGCAGTTTTCTTTATATTACTTTTAACTTCATTTTTTAATTTTTCAATTTTATCCATTATTATTTTAGGAGTTCTTTCAATAGCAGCTAAGTATAACATTTGCTCCTTTTCTTCAGGATTAAGATTTAAACAATCAGCAATTCTAAGCAGTACTTCTTCACTAGGTGGATTTTTTACTTCTCCTCTTTCTATTGAATTAAAATAAGATTGAGTTATATTTATCATTTTAGCAAATTTATTTTGACTAATCCCAAGAGCTTCTCTTTTTTCTTTTAAAAATTCAGTAAAAATCAAATTATATCCCTCCTTTAAAATAAGTTATATTTTCTTATAAATAATCATATAAATAATTATACTATATTTTAAGATAGAATGCAACATTTTAAAAAAACTATTGACAAAAATAGTTAGATAAGTTATAATAAGTTATAGATAAATATAGTTAAGTTTGGAAAAGGAGGATTATTTATGAAAATACTTATAAAAAATAAAAAATGGAATATTTTTTTAGGAAATACAACTACTTTAGAATGTGATGTGATTCAAAGAGAAGGATTATTTTATATTCAATTTGAATATGATAAAAAATTATTTAAAATAAAAAGTAAAAATATAGATAATACTCTTAGATATTTAGAAGATATGTTTGTAGGGATAGAATTAAGAAAAGAATTAAATAGTAGAATAGCTGTTTAAAATTTATAATAGGAAATCTTTATATGAATAGAAATTTTATAATATATTAAAAAGAGGGATTGTTCTAATTACAATACCCTCTTTTTTTTATTTTAGGATTTTATAAATTTTATCTATATCTAAATTTTGACGCATTAATCTAGCTAGATTTTTAAGTTCTGTTTCTTGATGAGATTCCATATTTATATATTCTAAAATAGGATTTAAACCTTTTAATTCTCTTAATTTATTTAAAAATTTTCTTGTAAATTTTGGAGAATCAAAAAGCCCATGAATATATGTTCCTATAATATTATCTTTACAAATTAGAGTAAAATCATCCTCTCCTGTAACAGAATATTTAGAAGCCTCTCCTGTTGTAACTCCTTGATGAATTTCACAACCAGATACCACTATTCCGTCAAAATCTTTTAATATTCCTGTACAATTACACAAAGTTTTAGAAACTTGTTTTGTATATTTCTTTTCCTTCATAGTAGTTGTCATTGGAAAAATATTAAGAGTTTCAGCTTTTAAGAAAGAACTTTCTATCTGTTTTAAATCTTTAATAGATTTACCAAGCATTTGGAATCCACTATGAATTCCTAAAATAGGTGTTCCTTTTTTTACATGTTCCATTATACCATCAGTTATTTTTCTTGTATTTATAATTGAAAAATCATAAATAGCATTTTTACTACCAGGTAAAATTATAAGGTCAAACTCTTGGTTTAAATCCTCTTTTGTATTTATATATGTAAGTTTTACATCTTCATAAACCAATAGAGATGTAAAATCAGTAGAGTTAGAAAGTTTTTCAAAATTAATGATAGCTATATTTAAATCTTTTTTTGGTTTTTCATCTTCTTTTGAAAAATTATAACTATCTTCATTTTCTATTTGAATTTTTGTATAAGGTAAAATACCGAGACATGGAACATCTAAATTTTCAGATTTTAATTTTTCATCTAACATTTTAATTCCATCTTTTAATAAATCTACATCACCACGGAATTTATTTATAATATAACCTTTTATACGGTTTCTATCTTTTTTATCTAGTAACATTAAAGTTCCATAAATAGAAGCAAAAACTCCACCTCTTTCAATATCAGCTATAAGAATTACGTTAGAGTCAACCATTTCAGCAATACCCATATTTACTAAATCAGTTTTTCTAAAATTTATTTCAGCAGGACTTCCTCCACCTTCCAAAACTCCAATATCAAAATTTTCTTTTAAAATATCATAGTTTCTCTTAATTATTTTTTTAAAAAATTCATATTCTTCATAATATTCTTTAGCTTGCATATTTCTAAAAACAATACCTTCTAAAATGACTTGTGAAGAAAAATTATCTCCTGTTGGTTTTAAAAGTATTGGATTCATAAAAACTTTAGGCTTAGTATTAGCTGCTTCAGCTTGAATAACTTGAGCTCTACTCATCTCTTTTCCATCTTCATCAACAGAAGAGTTAAGAGCCATATTTTGTGATTTAAAAGGAGCTACCTTATATCCATCTTGAGAAAATATTCTACATAGTCCAGCAGTAAGGAGAGTTTTTCCAACTGATGAACCTGTACCTTGTAACATTATTTTTTTATGCATAATAAACCCCTTATTAATTAATTTATTTAAATCTCTAAAAAATAGTTAATTATTTTTTTCTAGCTAAAATTATAACACTTTCAGTATAACTAAATCCGTATCCAAATCCATAACCACTTGTACCTCTTACAGCTTCTGTTTCATGTAAAATTCTTTTACTACTAGTAATATTTCCAGCATCATATTGATATCTATAACTTCCAGAAGTAATAGGAGTGATTGATACAATTTCATATCCTTCATTATTAAGATTTGTGATAGCTCTATTTATATCATCAGTTAAAAGTTCTCCATCAATAAGACAATCTGAATATCCAGTAGTTACCCAAACTTTTTTTTCTTCAAAAATTTCTTTTTGTTTACCAAAAAGCCCTTTTTCAAATTTACCTGTAGGTTCATGAGAGATTCTGTATTCACCAATAGGTCTAAATTTAGCTTTAACATAAACAACTTTTTCCATATTTCCTCCTCTATTTAATAGTGGCTTATACTATAAATATATCATTTTTTATAAAAAAATTAAAGTAAAATAAATGTTAAATAAAAAATTATTATGTTATAATTATAGAAAAACTTTTATGGAGAAAAAAATGACAGAAAAAGAAAAATCTAAATTGGGATTATTATATGATGCTAACTATGATAAAGAACTTTTAGAAGAGAGGAAAATTTCTAAAGAGTTATGTTATGAATTTAATATTTTAAAACCTTCTGAAAAAGAAAGGGGAAAAGAAATTATAAGAAAACTTTTTGGAAAAATTCAAGGAAAATTTTCAATTAATCAGCCTTTTCATTGTGATTATGGATATAATATAGAAATTGGTGAAAATTTTTATTCTAATCATAATTTAATAATTTTAGATGGAGCAAAAGTTAAAATAGGAAACAATGTTTTTATAGGTCCTAATTGTTGTATAACTACAGCTGGACATCCTATAGATGTAGAAGATAGAAATTGTGGATTAGAATATGCTTATCCTATAACTATTGGAGATAATGTTTGGATAGGAACAAATGTGAGTATTTTGCCAGGTGTAAAAATAGGAGATAATAGTGTAATAGGAGCTGGAAGTGTAGTTAATAAAGAGATTCCAGAAAATGTTATAGCAGTTGGGAATCCTTGTAAAGTAATTAGAAAAATTTCTAAGAAGGATAAAGAAAAATATAAAAGATAAAAAATAATGGGACTTTTTATACTTAAAAAGTCCCAATCTATTTTATTATATAATTTTTGCCTTTTTTATTCTATTACTTTGTATAGCTAGAAGAGTTGAAATTTTTAATTTCTTCCATAACTTCTTCAGCAGTAGCAAGAGATAAAACTTTTTCAACTAGAGCTTCACATTGAGTTTTATCAAGTGACATTATATTTCTTTTTATTCTTGGTACTGATATAGCTGACATAGAGAAAGCATCTAGTCCCATACCAAATAATATAGCTGTAGCATTTTCATCTCCAGCAAACTCTCCACACATAGAGATACTTATATTTTCACTGTGAGCTCCATCTATAGCACATTTTATAGCTTGAAGTACAGCTGGATTATAAGAGTTGTAAAGGTTAGAAATTTTTTCATTTCCTCTATCAACAGCTAATGTATATTGAGTTAAATCATTAGTTCCAATAGAGAAGAAGTCACATTCTTTAGCAAAAGAAGAAGCTCTAAAGGCAACAGCTGGAGTTTCAACCATAATTCCAAGTTGAATATTTTCATCAAAAGCTATTCCTTCATTTCTTAATTCTTCCATACACTCTTTTAATAAAGCTCTTGATTTTCTAACTTCTGTTAAAGAAATTATCATAGGAAGCATTATTTTAATATATCCAAAAGCAGAAGCTCTTAAAAGTGCTCTAAATTGAGTTTTTAAAATTTCAGGTCTATCAAGACAAACTCTTAGAGCTCTCCATCCTAAGAAAGGATTTTCTTCTTTTGGTAATTCCATATAAGGTAAAGATTTATCTCCACCAATATCCATAGTTCTTATAGTAACTGGTTTTCCTTCTAAAGCTTCAGCAACAGCTTTATAAGCTTCAAATTGTTCATCTTCACTAGGGAAACAATCATTATTCATAAATAAGAATTCTGTTCTATAAAGTCCAATTCCTTGAGCTCCATTTTTTAATACCCCATTAATATCTTTAGGAGAACCTATATTAGCCCAAGCTCCAACTTTTTTACCATCTTTAGAAACAGCATCTTTATCTTTTAATTGTTTTAAAAGTTCTTTTTCAGCTAAAAATTCATCTCTTTTTAAAGTATAAGTTTTTATTTCTTCTTCAGTAGGATTTAATATAACAACTCCTTCTAAAGCATCAACTATTATAGAATCACCAGATTTTACATCTGAATATTTTTCTCCTGTTCCAACAACAGCAGGGATTTCAAGAGACCTAGCCATTATAGATGAATGAGCTGTTTTTCCACCAATTTCAGTAACAAAAGCTAAAACATTTTCTAAATCTAATTGGGCAGTATCAGAAGGAGTAAGGTCTTTAGTAATTATTACAGAATCTTTAGGAAGATTAGATAAATCTAAAATTTCAGTCCCTGTGATATTGAAAAGCCATCTTTTTCCAATATCTTTAAGGTCAGCAGCTCTTTCTCTTAAATAAGGGTCTTCTAAACATCCTAACATTTCACAATATCCAGCAAGTCCTTGCTCAAGAGCATTTTCAGCTGTTATTTGTTCATCTTCGATTAATTCGACTACTTCATCAAATAAATCTTCATCTTCTAATAAAGTGATATGTCCATCAAAAATACTTGCTTTATCTTCACCTAATTTTTTAGCAGTTTTTTCTCTTATAGCAAGTAATTGTTCTTTAGAAATATTTCTTCCATTAAGTAATCTTTCTTTTTCTAATTCAGTATCTTCAATATTATTTTTATTAATAATAATTTCATTTTCTTTATATAAAAATACTTTTCCTACTGATACCCCAGGTGATGCAGGAATTCCATTAATAATAATACTCATTTATTATACCATCCTTTTAATTTTTGATAAAAAAGAGGGGATACCTATCCCCTCTTACTTAATTAACTAGTCTTTTAAGTTAGCAAGAAGTTCAGCTAATTTTTCAACAGCTTCTTGTTCATCTTCTCCATCAGCATAAACAGTAACTTGAGTTCCTTTTTTTATTCCTAGAGAAAGAAGTTTTAAAAGAGAAGTCCCTTTTACTTTTTTTCCTTCAGCATTTTCTACTTCAATAGAAGATTTAAAAGTTTTTGCTAAACTAACAAATTCATTTCCTGGTCTAGTGTGAAGTCCAGTTTCGTTTGTAATTTCTACAGTTTTAGATAACATTATTACCTCCTAAAATTAATAAAGATTTTTATTATAAATAAGACAAAATTATATAAACAGTATGAATATAATATACTATTTTATAAAAAATGTCAATAAAAAAACATTTCACTTTTTAAATAATATTTATTAGTTCATAAAAAGTACTAAAAATAGAAAAATTAATCTTTTTTAACAAAATGTTTTCTTCTTTCAGCATCAGTTAAATATTTTTTTCTAAGTCTTATGAAATTAGGTGTAACTTCTACATATTCATCTTCAGAAATATAGTCAAGAGCTTGTTCTAAAGTTAATTTTCTAGGAGGAGCTAATTTAACAGCATCATCACTTCCAGCAGCTCTCATATTTGTAAGCTTTTTAGTTTTACAAGCATTAACAATAAGGTCATTTTCTTTTGCATGTTCTCCAACAACCATACCTTCATAAACATCTACACCTGGTTCTATAAATAACTCTCCTCTTTCTTGGATGGCATTAAGGGCATAAGCTATAGATACTCCAGTTTCTGTGGCAATAAGAACACCTTTTTTTCTACCTGTAATAGGTCCTTTAAATGGCTCAAAATCATAGAAAGAATGGTTAAGAATTCCAGAACCTTTAGTGTCAGTTAAAAATTCATTTCTATATCCAATTATACCTCTTGAAGGTATTTTAAATTCTAAACGAGTATATCCATCTTGTCCAGGAGTCATACTTACAAGTTCTCCTTTTCTTGAACCTAATTTTTCAATAACTACTCCTGTATAAGCATCTTCTACATCTATTAAAGCCATTTCAATAGGCTCATAAGTTTTTCCATTTATCTCTTTTAATATAACTTTTGGTTTAGAAACTTGAACTTCAAATCCCTCTCTTCTCATATTTTCTAATAGAATAGATAATTGAAGTTCTCCTCTTCCTTTTACCACAAAGGCATCTGGAGAATCAGTAGCTTCTACTTTCATACTAACATTTTTTTGTAATTCTTTTTGAAGTCTATCCCAAATATTTCTTGATGTAATATACTTTCCATCTCTTCCAGCAAATGGAGAAGAGTTTACCATAAATGTCATAGAAAGAGTAGGCTCATCTATATCAATTAGAGGTAAAGCCACAGGTTCATTAACATCAGCAACAGTTTCCCCAATATCAATACTGCTTAATCCAGCTATTGAAACAATTTCTCCACAGAAAGCTTCTTCAACTTCAACTTTATTAAGTCCTTCATAACCATAAATTATAGAGATTTTATTTTTTACCATTGTTCCATCTCTTTTTATAAGCATAACCTCTTGGTTTCTTCTCATTTTTCCATTGTGAATTTTTCCAACAGCTAATTGCCCAACATAGTTATCATATTCAATATTAGTGATTAAAAATTGAAGTGGTTTATTAACATCTCCACTTGGGTCATCTACTTCACTAAGAATAGTTTCAAATAATGGTATCATATTAGTATCAGTATCTTCTAATTCTTTTTTAGCAAATCCACCTTTTCCAGAAGCATAAAGAACAGGGAATTCTAATTGATGTTCATTGGCATTAAGCTCAATAAATAAATCATAAACCATATAAAGAACTTCTTCTGGTCTTGCATTTGGTTTATCAATTTTATTAACAACAACTATAGGTCTGTGTCCTTGCTCTAATGCTTTTTTAAGAACATATTTTGTTTGAGGCATTGGACCTTCAAAAGCATCAACTAAAAGAATAACAGAATCAACCATTTTCATAATTCTTTGTACTTCTCCACCGAAGTCAGCATGTCCTGGAGTGTCAATAATATTGATTTTATAGTCTTTATATTTTACAGAAGCATTTTTAGAGAAAATTGTAATTCCTCTTTCTCTTTCAATATCATTAGAGTCCATAACTCTTTCAGAAACTTTTTCAAGTTCATGAGCTCCAAAAACTCCAGCTTGTTTTAATAAACAGTCAACAAGAGTAGTTTTACCATGGTCAACATGGGCAATAATTGCAATATTTTTGATTTTCATAAATCTCCATCCTTATATTAATAGTATTTATAACCTTTTAATCTGTTAGAACTCACATAGGCAAGTCCTAAAAACTCATCAGTTCCTTCAAAATAAATTTTGTAGAATCCGTCATTAGTATTATTTACTACAAGAGTATTTCCATTTAAAAATAAAGTTTTATTTTTTTCAGTAGAAATTGTAAGTGAAGGATATTTAAAATATTCTTCAACAGTTCTAATGAAAGAACAATCTTTATTTGAATATAAACTTTCAATCTTTTCTAAAGTAAAACTATTTTCAATATTTTCACTACCTACAGAAATTCTTTCAAGTGATGTCATAGTAGCAAAAGTTTTTAAATCTATTCCAATATCATAAATAAGAGAACGGATATAAGTTCCTTTAGAAACTTTACAATAGATTTTTGCTTTTTTACCATTAAATTTTAAAAGAGATAAATCATAAATTGTTATATCTCTAGCTTCTCTTTCAATAGTTTCACCTTTACGAGCTAAATCATAAAGTTTTTCACCATTTATTTTTATGGCTGAATACATAGGAGGAATTTGTTTTATATTTCCAAGAAATTTTTTTAAACATTCCTCTAATTTTTCAGAAGAAACAGAAAAATTTTTAACTGAATCAATAATTTTTCCCTCAGAATCATATGTATCTGTAGAATAACCTAATTGAAACTCAGCAATATATTCTTTTTCTAATTTTTCTATATCTTGAACTAACTTAGTAGCTTTTCCAACACAGACAACTAAAACACCAGAAGCTAATGGGTCAAGAGTTCCTGTATGTCCAATCTTTTTTATTTTTAAAATTTTTCTAAGTTTTCTGATAACATCAAAAGAAGTAATACCAGAAGGTTTATTTATATTAATAATTCCGTCCAATAAATCAACTCCATTTTAAATTTTACATAATATTATATCATAAAAATTAAAATAAGAAAAATAAAAAATAGAGAGATTTTTCCCTCTATTTTTTATTGTATTATTTAAGTTCAAAAATTTTATTTTTCACTCTCTGGATAAAGGATAACTTCTACATAATTATTATTTTTTATAAAATCTTTTACAAAATTTTTAAGATTTTTTTCATTAATTAATTTATTATATTCATCAGGAGTTAAAACTTTAAAATTATCCTTTTCTAAACTTTTATTTGATAGGTAATTTATCCAATAACCATTAGTTTTAATATTATTTTCATAAGAAAGTTTATAATTTTTTTGAATGCTTTTTAAAGCTTCTAAATTGATGTTTCCATCTAATAATTTTTTTAATTCCTCTTGAACTTTATTAATAACTATATCTTTTTTCTTAGGGTCAGTTGAAAAAGATATATTAAGGACTCCTTTTTCATATTTAGAGAAGTCATCACTAACAGATATTCCATAAACTCCTGAAATTTTTTCTCTTACTTCTTCAATAAAATTGATTCTTAATATTTTTGCTATAGAAGAAATATAGTAAGAATTTTCCAAAGAGTATTCACTATATATAGGATAAGAAAGATTAACTCTTATTTTTTTATCAATTCCTTTAGTAACTTCACCTTTAATAATTCCATCTGGATATGTTATATTTAAATTTTTCCAACTTTCAATATCATTTTCAATAGGTAGAGAAGCAAAATATTTTTCTAAAATCTCTATAGTTTCTATTTCAGGGATAGACCCTACTATAACTCCAGAATAGCCATTAAAATTAGTAAATTTTTTCTTAAATACATTTAACATATCTTCATTATAAAAGTGTTTAAAATCTTCTTTAGAAAGATTTAATTTTCTAGGATGGTTACTGTATAATAATTCAATAACTTTATCAGAAAAAAGTTCACTAGGTAGATTTTCCCTATTGTTAAGTATATTGCTTAATCCACTAATTTTATTAGCATATAATTCAGGTGATAATTTTGGATTTCTTACAAGATATGAGAAATATTTTAAAGCTTCATTTAAAGATTTTTTATTGGAGTTTATTATAATTCCCTCTGTATATGTATTTATATATGGAGAGATAGAGAAATTTTTACCTTTAAAATATCTATCAAGATTTTCAAAAGTAATATTTTCTACTCCAGAATTAAAAATAAAATCTCCAGAAAAAATAGAGTTTATTGCTTCTGTATCATCTAAAGTTGAATTTCCACCCTCTTTAAAAAGTTTTATGGTGATATCATCTTTTTTAAAATCAGTATATTTATAAAGAAAACTCAATCCATTTGATAATTTAATTTCTTTGTAATCTGTATATGTAGTTATAGCTTCTACTTTTCCTCTTTCTAAATTAGGCTCTTTAAGAATTAAAACTTCATTATTATTTTGTTTCTTTTCTAACTTTTTATTTTTACTTTCTAAAATAATATTTTTAAAAGATTCTTTTGTTATACTTATCTCATCTTTTTCAGGAACAAATAAAACAAATCTAGTATTATCATTATAAATCTCTTTAGCCTTTTCTTTTATATCTTTAACAGTAATCTCTTTAAAATAACTTTCAAATAATTTTAAAGTATCTTCTGAATCAAGGAAAATGTCATCACTAATAAATACATCAGTTAAATAACCTATTAACTCTCTGTTAAGAATAGAATCTTTATTATTATTTTTATCTTTTAGATTATTTAATATATTTTCTTTTTCTAAATTTAATTCTTTTTCACTTACCCCAAATTTACTTATATATTTTAAGGTATTTATTGTAGAGTCTATACCCTCTTTTATTTTTTTCTCTTCAAAAGATGATGAGATAATTAAAAGATTATCTTTTATATAACTATCTTCACTTATATTTCCAGAAATGATAGGGTGCTTACTAGAATTACTTTCATCTTTTAGTTTACTATTTAAAAGATTTTTAAATAATTCCAATGTAACTTCATCTTTTATATTTTTCTTATTATATTCATTTTTATTATCAGTTCTAAAACTCATTATAAACTGAGGAATGATGATTTCTTTATCTTTAAATACAAAATAATCAGTTGGTAACTCCTCTAATTTATAAATTTCTGGTTTAGTAAAAGTTGAATTATCAGTAAAATTAAAATATTTTTTTATAACAGAATCAGCATAAGCTTCATCTATATCTCCAACTAATATAATTCCCATATTTTCAGGTCTATACCATTTATCATAATAATCTTTCATAGTAGAATGGTTAGCTCCTCTTATAATGTCCATTTCTCCAATAGGAAATCTATCTTTATAATGAGATTTATCAAAGAAAACCTCTTTCCAAAGAGATGTTATTCTTTCAGGAAGTCCTTGAGAAAGTCTCCACTCTTCTACTATAATTTCTTTTTCATTATCTATATCCTCTTGTTTTAAAGAGGCGTCAAAAACCATTTCTTTTAATATTTCTACACCTTTTTCAAATTTTTCTTTGTCATCAGTAGGAAGATGAAGTTTATATACAGTTTCATAAAAAGATGTGTGGGCGTTTAAATCTCCACCAAAATTAAGTCCAATAGACTCAAAATATTTTACAATATTATTTTTTTCATAATTTTTAGTACCATTAAAAGCCATATGTTCAATAAAATGTGCTAATCCCTTTTGATTTTCCTCTTCTTGAAGAGAACCAGCTTTTACTACTACATTTAAAGATACTCTATTTTCTGGCTTACTATTTTTATAAAAATAATAAGTCATACCATTATCAAGTTTTTTTATTATTAATCCTTTAGAATGATTAACTAGATTTTCTGCAAAACTTAGAATAGAGATTATAAAAAATAACATAAAAATAAATAAATTTTTTTTCTTCATAAATTAAATACCTCGTTTGTACATATAGTTTTATTTAATTTTTGTTTTAATTGTAACATTTTAATATTTAAAAAACAACAGAAAAAAATATAAAAATTTTACAAAAGAAAAATAAAATGGTATAATTTTATTAGAAAAATATTTTTTATTGAAAAAATTTTCTATTGATGAAAAATATTTTTTCGCCAAAAAAACGGAAGTTTTAACTTCTAAAAATAATTATTAAGTATACAACTTATTAATCTATAAATAAAAATCACTCTTTTTAATCTAAGGTACAATTATAACCCTTGATTTACGAGTGATTTTTGTATTTTTTACTTTGTAATTCTTTATTTTTGTTGATATTAAGACATAATAAATATCTGTTTTTGGTATATAATTAGGTAGTTTTTATATAAGAAAAACTCGAGATTTCTCTCGAGTCCTTGCTTTTATAATTTATTATGATGAAACTAGAATTTGTAACCTATTCCCATTCCTACTGTCCATTCATCTTTTGAATTTTCATGTTCAAATGCATAATTTCCTCTTACATCAAATGATAATCCTTTTTCTGTTGCTATTTCATAACTTCCATTTAATGAGAATCTATCTGCTTTTTCACCTACTAACATATCAAAGTTACTTCCACCTACAAATCTTCCTGTTAAGTATTCTTCTTTATCTCCACTAAAGAAAGTGTTATAACTTACTCCTAATGTTAATTCATGGTTAAAAGTTTCTGTTGGTATTACTTTTTTAATATCTAATCCCACAGTTCCACTTGATGTTTCAAATATTTTAGAGTCTACTTCTATTCCTAGTACTCCTTTTTCACTTACTTCATCTTGTTGGATACGATTATAATCTACTGTCATTCTTGGTTCTAAGAAGAAATTATTTCCAAGCGCATAACTGTATCTTCCATCTAAGTAAATATTAAATCCTCTATCGTGATAATTTTCAGAAAATTCTCTAGTTGTAGTTATTCCACTATATCCATTAGCTTTTCTATCAGCTTTATAATCTCCATGTTGTACACCTATTCCAGCAGTTAATTTTAAGTTTCCAAATTTTTGTTTTCCATAAACTCCAAAGTAGAATGAATCTCCCTCAAGTTTTGAACCATTAGATAAAGAAACCTCTGAATTATTTCCACCAAAGATTAAACCAGTAGTAAAGTTTTCAGATTTTCCATATTCAGCTTTAGCATATCCACCATAGATTTTTGTATCAGCATCAATATCAATACTTCCTACATCATAAGTATAATAACCTTTTCCATAGTAAGTATCTTTTGTACCACCATCAGTATGAGTAAGTCCACCATAAATAGCCCAAGATTTTAAATCAGGATTTAAATCTTTTGAAATTGCAATTTCATCAAACATTGTTAAAGTTTTTCTAGAAATTTCAGTTGAATAAGAATAAGGCGTTCCTGCATAAATATCATTTAAGTATTTTGTAAACTCTGTTAAAGTTTTATCATCAGTTATATTAAATTCTTTAACTTGGTCAGTTATTCTTATACTTTGATATATTTTATTTAATTGACTATAATTCATATTATTAACATAAGGAATATTTGATACTGTTGTTACTTTCACAGAATTATCATTAATTTTTTCTATATTATGAAGAAGTGAAGTTGTATCAATAGTTGTTTCTTTTAATCCTTCCTCATTTCCTTTCATAGTTTCATCTAATGAAGTACCTCCAAAACTAATGGTTTCTCCCTCTCCTACTCCATTAAGAGCAAGTAAAAGTTTTCCTCCCTCTGATGAAATAGTTCCTGTATTTCCAGAAAGAGCATGAGAGTTTCCATTTGTACTATCTATTCTTAGTATTAAATTTCCATCAGAAGAAATTTTTATACTATCTGTACCTGTTACTTTTGAGTTTTCAAAGAAAGTTACATTAGTATCTATATCCATGTTTTCAAAACTATCTATATTACCAAAAATAATTATATTATCATCATTAGATTTTGTAGTGGAATTATTAAATGTTAAAGTATCTACTCCATCTCCACCTAATAAATCTCCATTAATTTGAGTTTTATCATCTAAAGTTAAATTATCATTTCCATTACCTAAATCAGTATTTCCGTTGATTATTGTGCCATTAGTTAAAGTTAAATTATCAATATTATTACTTCCTTTGATAGTAGCACTTGTTTCATCTATTCCACCATTGATAATAGAATTGTCTAAAGTTAAACTTCCTCCATTTTCATTAAAAACAATAGCAGAAGTATATCCATTTACAATAGAGTTTGTAAGAGTTTTTTCTCCATTTACTTTTAAAGTATTAGTAATTCCATTATAAATCATATCTGTTTTATTATCTTCTAAAACTATACTTTCACTTTCAGTAGCTGTCCAATTATTTTGATTTTTATTTTGTTCATCAGTAAGAATAGCATTTATAATAGTTTTATCTTCTGATTTTATTCCTGTATTTCCTACTCCTTGAATTTTATAATTATTATTTATCTTATTCCAACTAAACATCATTCCATTATTAATATAGCTATTACTTATAAAATTGCTAGAATCTCCAATCAATAATCCATTATTTGTTGCATTAGCATTGGCTCCATGAATTGTATACCTATCAGAAAAAACTACTCCATTATTTATTAAATTTTCCATTTCTTGTCCAGAAATACCATAAATATTAAGTTTTGATTTATCTTCTCTTTCATCTCTAGCTTCAATTATTCCATCATTTTTTAATTGAGTTTTATTTTTAATAGGAGTCATGTATATTCCAGCAGATATCATTTTGGTTCCTGCAGATATCATTTTGGTTCCTAATGAATAGATTTTACCATTATTGATTAAACTTTTTAATTCTCCTGAATTATATATTCCAATAGCTTGTTCTCCAAATACATCTATTAATCCATTATTTTCTAATTTATTTATTTTAGCTATTGAATCATAATTTTTTGTATTGCTAATTCCGTAAGTTCTGATCACTCCAGAACCTTTTATTATTCCATTATTTATTATTTCATTTATATTGTTATCTTCATAATTTTCAAAATTTCCATTAAAAATAATTTGAGTTTCTTTTTCTGAAGTTCCATAAAGATTACCATTATTTATAATACTTCCTTCAATATTTCCTCCTTCATTATTAATTATAGTAATATATCCTTTACTTTCTCCAATTACATTACCATTATTTATAACATTATTATAATTTCCAGCATAATTATTAATAGCAAAAATATTTCCATTAGCTTTTATATTTATTTCTCCATTATTTATTAAAGTTTTTAAAAGACTTTTCTTATTATTTATACCCCAAGCATTTTCATTACCAGAATTATCTATTATAATTTTTCCTTCATTAATTAAATTATTAATAGTTCCACCATAATAATTAGCTATTCCTATTGCTCTATCATCAGAATTTACAGTTATATTTTTATTATTTATTAAATTATCAATTTTTTCCTCATTATTTATAATTCCAAAAGCTAAACCAGAAGATGTTTGAACATATATTTCATTGTTATTTATTAAATTTTCCATTGTACCAAAATTCTCTATTCCTATTGTTTGAGTATCAGCTATTATTTTTATAACTCCATTATTTTCTAAATTTGTAACAGTTCCAACATACATTCCCCATGCAGAATTATTTGTAACATTTGCTTCTATTAATCCATTATTTATTAAATTATCTATTTTTGACTTATAATAAATATTTATTAATTCTATATATTTTTCTCCAGAAAATTTAATATTTCCATTATTGATAAAAGTTTTAAGAGAAAAATTATCTACTCCTTTTATACTTACAAAATCTAATTCACTATTATTGGTATAAACACCATTTTCAAAACTATTTTTACTATATGGATTTTCTCCCCAATTTTGATTATCTACACTAAACTCTATTCCATTTGCTCCATCTCTAATATATAAAGTGTCAGCAAAACTTAAAGAATTTCCAACTAAAAAAGCAACTATAACTCCTATAGTTATTTTAACTTTTCTTTTTAACCATCTTTTTAAATTTTTTTCAATATCTTTTACCATAATCCACCCCCATAATAAAAAAAGCAACTTAAAATAGATATAGAAAAAATTTTCTTTTTTTTATACCTCTCTAAATTGCTACTATTTAAAAATATATTTCTATTATGAGTATACTTCAAAAAAAAAAAAAAAAGCAATACTTTTTTGGCGAAAATATAATTTTATATAAAAAGTCACTGTATAAAAACAGTGACTTTCTTTTTTTATTTTCTAAATTTAAAAATTTTTTATAAAATCCATTAAATCTTTTCTAAGAATTCCTTTTTTATATTGACTATATAATTTCCATCTATCATAAGACCACATCCATTGTTCAGGATATTCTCTCATAACAATTTCCATTTCATTAAACATATTTTGCACAGTTTTTTGAACTCTCTCTTTAAATGATAATGATTCATCATCACATTTTTCTATTTTTCTTATATAAACCTCTGTAGTATTATCTTTTGTTAATACACAATACATAAGATAGAAAGGTCTATTATATTTTAGTGCAATACTTGATACACCAGTAGGAGCTGTAGTAGACTCCCCAAAAAAAGTTATATTAGTTCCATTACTATCTCTATGGTCAGTAAGTAAAATTGGGTATCGTCCCTCTTTTGCATATTTTATTAAATCTCTACTTGTAGTATTTCCTTTTTGTAATAAAGCTATATTAAATCTAGTTCTATTTTTTATAATTAAATTATTTATATATGGATTTGTTCTATCTTTAGCAACAGTTACTATAGGAATTCTATTAGCTAATTTTACAGGAGCTTCCATATTTCCAAAGTGCATAGCTCCAAAAACAGAAGGACCATTGTCAATAGCCTCTTGTAATAAATCTTCATCAATAATTTTAAAATTTTCATCTTTTTCTAAATATTTGTCAAGCCACATATTTACAAAAAAAGCTCTACTCATAGTTTTACAAGATTCTATAGCCAATTTTTTTATCTCATCATTTGATTTTTCTGGAAAAGCAAGTTTTAAATTAAGAAGAGTGATATATCTAACCTCTTTAACTACCCTAAAAGTTAAAACAGCAAAAAATTCTCCAATATTAAAACGAACTTTTTCAGGTAATAACATAAATAATTTTGTAAAAAACATTATTAATAAATACTGAATATAGAAAATAATATTTTTAATCTTTTTTTTCATTCTCTCTCCTTTAAAATTATTTTATAGTTTTAGCAAATTCCATTAAATCTTTAGGTAATTCCCCTTTTTTATATTTTCTATAAAATTTCCATCTATCATGCATCCACATCCACTGTTCAGGGTATTTTCTTATAACATCTTCCATTTTATTTATCATATTTTGAGTAGTTTTTTGAACTCTATCTTTAAAAGAAATAGTTTCATCCACACATTTTTCAATTTCTTCTATAAAAGCTAAAGTTGAAAAATCTTTTTGATATATACAGTAGACTAAAAACAATCTACGATTAAATTTACAAGCAATACTAGTTACTCCAGTAGGAGCTGTAGTAGGTTCAGAGAAAAATAATACATCTGCTCCACTTCCCTTTTGGTCAGATAATAAAGCTATATTTCTTCCCTCCTTAGCAAACTTTACAAGCTCTCTTCCTACAGATGGACTTCTTTGTAATAAAGTTATATTAAAACATTTTCTATTTTTTATTATTTCATTATTTACATAAGGATTATTTTGAGTTTTTCCAACAGTAACTACATTAAATTCTTCAGCTATTTTTAATAATCCCTCCATATTTCCAAAGTGCATATTAGCAAAAGTAGCTGGAGAACTTTCTTTTAAAATAGGCATCATTTCAGGATTAGCAATTTTAAAGTTTTTTTCTTTTTTTACATACTTATCTAACCATAGTGTGCCTATAAAAGCTTTTCCTATATTTTTATAAGATTCTATAGCTATTTTTTCTAATTCTTCTAAAGACTTTTCAGGAAAAACGAATTTTAAATTGATAAGAGAAGTAACTCTTCTAGACTTTAAAAGTTTATAGGCAAGAACTGATAATTTTTCAGCAAAAATAAAACGTATTTTCTCTGGGAAAATAAGTAAAAAAGTTTTTAAAAATTTAAATAAAATGTATTGTATAAAAAATATAAATTTTTTCATAAGTTTTCACCACCCTAATTCTTAAGAACAAGTTATTATATCATAATTTTAAAAAATATTTAAATTTTTTTATCTTGACATAAAGATATAGTATATTTTAAAATATAAGGCAATAAAAAATTGGAGGTAGGAAGATGAATATAAGGGAAATATTGGAAAGAAACCCAATTATTCCAGCATTAAAAAATGACCAGGATTTAAAAGAAGCATTAGAAAGTGGTAGTGAAATAGTTTTTATAATAATGGCAAATTTAATGAATATTGAAAATATTGTATCAAAATTAAAAAAAGAGGGAAAAATTGTATTTGTCCATGCTGATATGATAGATGGACTTTCTAGTTCTAATTATGGTGTTGAATATTTAATTAACCATGTAGACTTAGATGGAATAATAACAACAAAACATAATATGGTAGCTTTTGCTAAAAAGAAAAATATCCCTGTTATTCAAAGATATTTTATACTTGATTCTTTTTCTTTTAAAAATACTATAATACATATAAGAGAAAATAAACCTGATGCAGTTGAAATTTTACCAGGACTAATGCCTAAAATAATAAAAAGAATTTGTAATTTAGTAAATTTACCAGTAATAACTGGAGGACTTATTGATGAAAAAGAAGATGTTATGAACGCTCTAAGAGCTGGAGCAGAGGGAATTTCAACAACTAAAAAAGAATTGTGGCAAATATGATTTAAAATAATAAAAAATGATTATAAAATGTGTCTTGACAAAAGAGATAAAACAATATAAAATTATCTTAATTAATTAAATAATAAGCAATGTGAGAAAGTGAGTGCTTAAAAAAATTACTAAATTTTAGTAATATTTTAAGCATTTTTTTGTATATTATTTTAAATAAAATTGGAGGCGGATTTTATGGAAAAAAAATACATTATAGCATTAGACCAAGGTACTACTAGTTCAAGAGCTATTGTTTTTGATAGTGACCAAAAAATTGTTG